>NZ_JAUBPI010000008.1:0-54618 GCF_036700645.1 Microcoleus sp. S36b_A4
GTCGCTAATTTAGGATGATTGCATTTACGTCATACAGCCTAGTTACACAAAGGCTTTAATTGTTTTTGGAGATGTCTAATGCAGGATATTTCAAGGATTTCTAACACATTAGGAGCATCTGGTAGAGTCTGCGCCGCCTTTTGGAACACGCGCCCAAATGGATACTTGCTTGCTGACAAGATTCGGGGAGAGGCAAAAATTTTAGACCACTGTCCAAGCTGCCAGATTCATTGAAGTAAATCTCAAATCTCAAACTCAACTCGACTAACGCTCACAAGATTGTCCTTGGTAATTTTGTTTAGCTCAACCGTGAGCTTTTTTACAGATTTGATTGGCATGGGGAATATTTCATGCCTATCTTTTATAAAAGAAAGGTTAGTTAGGGGAAATCGTAAGACTGGTAAAATGTGCAGATGGTGATTACGCTCAATTCTGCATACAGGTAGACCGAAGCCCAGTGATATAAATCATGGTAATCCTATTATATGAGAGAAATAATTAAAATAACTTGACACTGATTAAAATAGCAGAGCGCTTGAGAATTCACGCTTTTTTCGTAAGGAAGAGGTTGGCTTAAATTAACCCCGCACACTTGTATCAATGCGTGTTAATGACTCAGAAAATCAGCCAAAAGCTAAAGTAATTTTAGGTCAACGCTATCTCAAAAAAAGTATACAACCAAAAACAACCAAAATATTAAGTCTGGCTTTAAAAAAGCGCTTTCATAATTTGAGCGACAAAGTAGATTAAACTAAATATAGTTAATCAATAGCACGGCCGATAGAGCGAAAATAGTA
The DNA here is from genome assembly GCF_036700645.1 of Microcoleus sp. S36b_A4. Taxonomy (NCBI): domain Bacteria; kingdom Bacillati; phylum Cyanobacteriota; class Cyanophyceae; order Oscillatoriales; family Microcoleaceae; genus Microcoleus; species Microcoleus sp. S36b_A4. The sequence goes on from NZ_JAUBPI010000008.1 coordinate 798, forward strand.
GATAGTAACTCTAAAAAGCTTCAGGCTTGACAGAAGCAGTAGGAGTAGGTAGGTAGGTATGGCTAGCATAACAAATATTTTTCGAGGATATCAAATCAACGAGCAAATATACGCAGGCAATCGAACTCTAGTTTATCGTGGCCGTCGGTCTTCAGATCAGCAGCCCGTCGTGATCAAACTGCTGCGAAATGACTTTCCCCGCTTCAACGAACTGGTTCACTTCCGCAATCAGTTTGTCATTACTAAAAACTTAGAGATCCCCGGCACTGTCAAGGCATACAGCCTGGAGACTTACCATAACCACTATGGTCTGGTGATGGAAGACTTTGGGGGAATTTCCTTAAGTAGTTACCTCGCTAGTCTGGTATTCGCCAGCAAGGAACCTCTGGAAGGCTTGCCCATTAACGAGTTTCTTCCCATTGCAATTCAAATTTCCAACTCGCTTGACGGACTTTATCGCCACCACATCATCCATAAAGACCTCAAACCTGCCAACATTCTAATTAACCCTGTCAGCAAACAAGTTAAGCTGATTGACTTCAGCATCGCTTCCCTGTTGCCGCGCCAAACCCAAGAAATTCAAAATCCCAACCTCCTCGAAGGCACTTTACCTTACATATCTCCCGAACAAACTGGGCGAATGAACCGAGGCATTGACTACCGCACGGATTTCTACTCTCTGGGAGTCACATTCTACGAACTGCTGACGCGACAGTTGCCTTTCCAAAGCGAAGATCCGATCGAGTTAGTACACTGTCACCTTGCCAAGCAGCCTATCCCAGTTCATCACCTCAACAATAACGTTCCATTGGTGCTGTCTGAAATTGTTAGCAAACTGATGGCGAAGAATGCTGAAGATAGGTATCAAAGTGCGATCGGACTCAAGTTTGATTTGGAAACTTGTTTGTACGAATGGGAAGATACAGGTCAAATTACTTCCTTTAAATTGGGAACGCGAGATTTGTGCGATCGCTTCATCATTCCCGAAAAATTATACGGTAGAGAGAACGAAGTATTCTCCCTACTAGCAGCCTTCGCTCGCGTGAGTGCAGGAAGCGCGGAAATGATGCTGGTGGCTGGCTTCTCAGGCATTGGTAAAACCGCTGTTGTCAACGAAGTTCACAAACCGATTGTCGCAGCTAGAGGTTACTTCATCAAAGGCAAATTCGACCAATTTGGGCGCAGCCAACCCTTCTCAGCTTTTGTACAAGCTTTTCGCGATTTAATGAACCAATTGCTGAGCGAAACAGATGCTAAAGTTGAACAGTGGAAGATTCAAATCCTGGAAGCATTGGGCGAGAATGCTCAGGTAATTGTTGAGGTAATTCCCGAACTAGAGCGGATTATCGGAGAGCAACCACCCGCACCAGAACTTTCGGGCAGTGCTGCCCAAAATCGCTTCAATCGGTTATTAGAGAACTTCATTCAACTCTTCGCCACCCAAGAACATCCCCTCGTCATCTTCTTAGACGACTTGCAATGGGCCGACTCAGCCTCATTGAAGTTGATTCAACTTCTGATGAGCGATCGCGATCGGCACTATCTCTTATTAATTGGAGCGTATCGAGATAACGAAGTCAGTCCCGTACACCCTTTATTACTGACATTATCCGAAATTCAACAGACGGGAGCTACAGTCAACACCATTACCCTCACGCCGCTGGATTGCGTCAATTTGAATTGTTTGATTGCCGATACTTTAGTTTGTTCTAGAGCGTTGGCTATGCCCTTAACAGAACTGGTCGATCAAAAAACCCAAGGCAATCCATTTTTCAGCACACAATTCCTCAAATCATTGCATGAAGATGGGCTAATTACCTTTAATTTTGATGAGCGGTATTGGCAGTGCGATATCGCGACTGTGCGAACCTTAGCCCTGACTGATGATGTTGTCGAGTTCATGGCGATTCAACTGCAAAAGTTGCCATCCCAGACTCAAGAAGTTTTAAAGTTAGCTGCCTGTATTGGCAACGAATTTGATATAGAAACGCTGGCGGTAGTGTGTGAAAAATCTTCTTCAGATACGGCAGCCAACTTGTGGCCAGCTTTGCAAGCAGGGTTGATTCTCCCACTAACTGAAGTTTATAAGTTTTTCACTTCAGAGGAGTTGGAATTCACAAATCAGAATTCAGAAGAAGAAAGCGATACTTCTGACTCGTGGTTCCAGAATCCAGAATCCTGTTATTACAAATTTCTGCACGATCGCGTACAGCAAGCAGCTTACGTTTTGATTCCCGAATCCCAGAAACAATCCACTCACCTCAATATTGGTCAACTTTTGTTGATTAATACTCCCACAACAGAAAGGGAAGAGAAAATTTTTAATATAGTCAACCAGTTGAATTATGGTGTTGATTTAATTACCGAGTCAACCGAGCGTTACCAACTGGCTGAGTTGAATTTAATCGCTGGACGCAAGGCGAAGAATTCTACTGCTTATGCTGCAGCCCGCAAATATTTAAGTTTTGGCAGGCAAATTCTAGCTCCCGATAGCTGGCACACTCACTATGAAACAGTTCTCGAACTGCACGTATTAGGGGCAGAAACCGCATACCTGAGCTATGATTTTCAGGACATGGAGGAATTAGCAGCTTTAGTCCTACACAATGCCAGAACGCTGCTGGATAAGGTGAAAGTTTATGAAATCGAGCTATCTGCTTGTACGGCGCAAGTCAAACCTCAACAAGCAGTTGAAATGGGGTTAGCAGTTCTCAAACTCTTGGGAATCTGCTTTCCAGAAAATCCAACACCGGCAGATATCCAGCAGGGACTAGAACAAACCGCATCACTTTTTGCTGGGAAAAAAATTGCAGACTTTATAGATTTGCCAGAAATGGAAAATCTCCAAAAGCAAGCAGCCTTGCGAATTTTATCAGCTATAGTTTCTCCAGCCTACATCACTGCTCCACTTCTCCTGCCACTGGTTATTGTCGAAATGGTTCAGTTGTCGGTTAGTTATGGGAATGCTCCCTTATCTGCTTTTGCTTACGGCTTGTATGGATTGGTATTAAGCGGTGTACTTCAAGACATTGAAACTGGGTTTGAATTTGGGCAATTGGCGTTAAATATTGTTGATTTATTTAATGCTAATTACCTCAAAACCAAAGTCTATTATACAGTCGGCGTTCACATCATACATGGTAAACATCATGTTAAAGAAACCATCCCTCTTTTAAAAGAGGGTTACGCCAGAGGACTGGAAACAGGAGAGCTAGAATTAGGATATTCAGCCAAAGAAATTTCTCAATATTCATATTTAATCGGTCGGGACATTGCGGGGCTCGAAGAGGAGGTAGGGACCTACTGCAATGCGCTGGTTCAATTTAAACAAGAAGCAGCGTTAAATTATACTCAAATCGTTCATCAGGCTTTATTAAATCTGCTGGGGCGATCGGAAAATCCCTGTCAATTTGTGGGAGATGCCTACAATGAACAAACAATGCTCCCATTTCACATCCAAGCAAACGATCGCAACGGACTCCACTATTTTTATTTCCATAAACTGCTTGTGTGTTACCTGTTTGGAGAAACCGAGCAAGCTTTAGAAAATGCTCGGCAAGCCGAACAGTATTTAGACGCGGTGACGGGTATGCTCAATGTGCCGATGTTCTACTTTTATGACTCTCTAGCACGGCTGGGAGTGTGTAGGGATGGGGGTTCATCGGAAGAGAAAGAAGAACATCTGCAAAAAGTGAGAAGCAACCAGGAAACCCTTCATAAATGGGCACATCACGCTCCCATGAATTTCTCGCACAAATGTTATCTAGTGGAAGCCGAACGGTTCCGAGTGCTGGGTGAATATGTGCAGGCGATGGAGAGTTACGATCGCGCCATTTTTCTTGCTAAAGAAAACGATTATCTCAACGAAGAGGCTCTGGCGCATGAATTGGCTGCTAAATTCTACCTGGCATGGGGGAAAGAAAAAGTTGGTCAGGTATATCTAATAGATGCTTACTATGCTTATGCTCGTTGGGGAGCGAAAGCAAAAATCGACGATCTAGAGCAACGCTATCCCGAACTTCTCGCTCCTATCTTCAAACAGGAAAATGCTCGTTCATTCGAGGAAGCTACTACCTCCCATGAGACTTCATTGATTTCTAGTCATCGCCAAACAATTGCTGGAAGTACGAGCACCGCAGTAATAGATTTACCAACTGTTATCAAAGCTTATCAAGCTCTGTCTAGCGAAATTAAGCTGGAACAATTGCTCACTACCCTTATGGAAGTAGCGATTCAGAATGCAGGCGCTCAAACAGGAGTATTAATTTTGAAAGAAGAGGACAACTGGACAATCGCCGTCCACTGTAGCGATCGCCAAGGCTGTCTTCTGCAAGAAACTATTGGGATCGAGAAGAGCGAATCTATTCCCCAGACTGTGATTAATTACGTCAAACGCACCAAGAAAACCCTAGTTTTCGATGATGTCAAAACTGAATTAATATTTACTTCTGACCCGTATATACAGCAGCAGCAACCTAAGAGCATCCTCTGTAGTCCGATTATCCATCAAGGCAAAATGATGGCAATTCTGTATTTGGAAAATAATCTGACGACAGGGGCATTCACTCACGATCGCGTGGCCCTCCTCAACATCCTCTGCTCCCAAGCTGCCATCTCGCTGGAGAACGCCCGCTTGTATCAGCAATCTCAACAGCTTTATCAACAATCTCAGGATTATGCTCAAAAACTGGAGCAGTCTATCCAGGATCTCAAACAGATGCAACTGCAATTGGTGCAGGGTGAAAAAATGTCTGCTCTGGGAAATTTAGTCGCAGGTGTAGCCCACGAAATTAACAATCCCGTAGGCTTTATAGCAGGCAATTTGCAACCCGCTCAAGAATACGTGGGGGATTTATTCAATTTGATTGATTTGTATCAAGAAAAATTTCCCAATCCGGGAGTGGAAATTGAAGCAGAAATAGAGGATATGGACTTGGAGTATTTGCGAGAAGATTTGCCCAAATTGATTGGTTCGATGCAGGAAGGAGTCGATCGCATCCGCAATATCAGTACGAGTCTGAGAACGTTTTCCAGGGCAGATAGCGATCGACCAGTTGCTTTCAATATTCACGATGGACTTGAAAGCACTGTGCTAATTCTCAAGCACCGTTTAAAAGCCAGCGAGTTTCGCCCTGCCATTGAAATTGTGAGAGAGTATGGTAACTTGCCCCTAGTGAAATGCTTTCCGGGACAGTTAAACCAGGTATTTATGAATGTGCTGGCTAATGCTATTGACGATCTGGAGGAGTCCAATAAGGGGCGGAGTTTTAGTGAAATTAAAACCCTACCTAATCAAATCACGGTTCAAACAGCTCTGAGCGAAGACAATAATCAGGTTGTGATTCGCATTAAAGATAATGGAGTGGGGATGTCGCCCGAAGTCAAGGAAAACATCTTTAACCACTTATTTACAACCAAGGCTGTGGGTCAAGGAACTGGATTAGGATTGTCGATCGCCCATCAAATTGTTGTAGAAAAACATGGAGGTACGTTACTGGTGAATTCTTCTTTGGGGGAGGGTTCGGAGCTGGTGATTTCTATTCCGGGGTGAGCCTTTTGTAGTAGGGCTTGAGGGCAATTAGTGCGATCGGCTAAAAATATCGGATTTAGTAAGAAGAAACATACGGATTTTCCGGGTTTCTACATCCCCATGCGTTTAGAAGTGAAATTGTGAGTTGTAAGCTGTGAAACGTAATTTTTTCTATTGGCGTCTAATATTGTCAGTCTCGATTTTACCCGTACTGGCGATCGTCCCGTCTTTAGTGTGGAATCAACCCGCCAGAGCACAAGAGGGGGAGAGGGCTGGGTTGATTTATGCTTCGAGAGCCCGCCAGGGAATGAATTCCCTGGCTGATAGCGAAAGTCGGTTAAAACCGACTGAAATATTCACCGATAGTTCTCTTGAGAGAACTTCAGCTATGAGACAGGGGTGGAAACCCCTGTCGGACTATAAGTTTTTGGCTCAATCTGTACCGCCATCTTCGATAATCAAACAAGGCAGCCAAGTGTCTCTAAACGGCCGCATTCTCGCCCTAACTTGGACTCAGCAGCCGGCAAACAGCACTTCTGGGAATTTCCGAACTTGGATTGCTGATGTTGGATTGATGCAAAGTGCGGGAGTGGATTTGCTTAGCAGCGCCGACAGTGCCAAACAACCGGTGCAGTGGTTTTCGGTATCTTTAACCGGCGCTCAAAGCTTAGCAGCGCGGGCAACAGGCCCGTATCGTTACTTAGATGTTACCGATTTTGCTAGACTTGCGGGCTGGGAGATATCTGCTGATGGGAATATTCTAAAAATTACTTCTCAAAGTGCAAGTGTTACCGGAATTCAGCAAGCAGAAATAGAATCGGGCGATCGCATTGTAGTAGATCTCGATCGACCCGCCCCCTGGCAAATCAACTTTGTCAATAAACCAATCCCGTCGCCGACACCCACACCCAACCCCCCGGACGACCCCACAAAGCCCGCTATCCCACTGCCAAACCTCCGCACAGCGCCAAACCTCGAAACACCAGACGACCCGACCAAACCCGCTCTCCCGCTGCCAATAACGCCCGCAGCGCCGATCGCCGGTCAAGAATGGTCGATCGCGATCGATGCCAAAGCCGCACCCGCCATAATTCAGCAGACTTTCTCAACCAGCAAACAATTGCTATCACTAAAAGTCGAACCTGACGGCGTTCAAACCAAAGTCAAAGTCACGATTCCTTTAGGTTGGCGGCCGCAAGTTTTCAGTCTGGGAAATCCCAATCGATTAGTAATCGATATTCGGCCAGATTCGTTACTAGAAAAAAACATTGTTTGGGCGCCCGGTGTGCAGTGGCGACAGCAGTATCAAAATTTAGGGAATGCTCGTTTTCCGGTAGTTTGGTTAGAAGTTAATCCCCGTCAAGCTGGTGTAAAAATTCGACCAATTCTCAGCAATCCGCCTGCTGATCAAGGCACTGCACCTTTATTGCAAACAGCAGAAGCGTCGGGTGCGGCTGCGGCAATTAATGCAGGTTTTTTCAATCGAATTAATCGCTTAGCTTTAGGGGCAATTCGGCGGGACAATAAATGGCTTTCCGGGCCGATTTTGAACCGGGGGGCGATCGCCTGGAACGATCGGGGAGAATTTGCGATCGATCGTTTAACTTTGCAAGAAATTTTGATTACTCCGGCAAATCAATTTTTGCCTGTTTCTCATCTCAATAGTGCCTACGTACAACCGGGAATCGGTCGCTACAATTCTGATTGGGGAACAACTTATACTCCGTTGTCTGGCAATGAAATAGTTGTGACAGTTGCGGACGATAGAGTTGTCAGCCAATCCCCCGGAGGTGCGGTGGGAACAACAACTTTTCCCATTCCAGCTAACGGTTATATTTTGGCTTTGCGTGCCGATTTGTTCCCTGCATCTGAACTCTCTATCGGCACTTTATTGCGTTTGGAAACTAACAGTTTTCCTGCTGATTTCAACCGTTTTCCTTACATTCTCGGCGGCGGGCCGGTGTTGGTACAAAACAGTCAAGTTGTGCTGGATGCTAGGGCGGAAGGGTTTAGCGATGCCTATGTTAGACAGACAGCAATTAGAAGTGCGATCGGGCGAAATGCTGCGGGGAATTTGCTGATTGTAGCGGTGCACAATCGCGCGGGCGGGGCGGGGCCAAATTTCGCAGAACTGGCGCAGATATTGCAGCAAATGGGTGCTGTGGAGGCTTTAAATTTGGATGGGGGAAGTTCGACGAGTTTGTATTTGGGAGGTAGTTTGCTCGATCGACCTCCGTCAACTGCTGCGAGAGTTCATAATGCGATCGGTATTTTCATTCAACCATAAGTAGTTAATTTTCGACATTAATTTTCGGCGGTTAGAAACCGCTACTACACAAACAAAGTCCACCTACGTGGACTGGGAAATTTACATTTCCCAACCTGCTGAGGCAGGTTTCGTCTGTGTAGCCACGGTTTCCAACCGCCGGGGCATCTACAAATGTTTTGCAAAAAATAACTTGACATCCCAGTCTCCCTGTGCTAGCTTGTCAAGTAGTATTGTGTTTAATCCACAAATCCCAGCACTTCAGCTATGTTCACAGCCAACAGATATTTTTATTTTTGGTACACCCAAGTTCGCCCGGAGTGAATTGATAATTCACTGTGAACATCCGGGCGAACCGCAGATTAACACCTGCGGTTTTGTTTTTCCTACTTCTTTTCCCAACAACCAATCGAGTACAAGCGAAAACAGCAATGACATTATTCAGTAACTGGTACTACAGCTTTTATTTTTGGCCCAACAAGAGTTCTGGGTAAATTGTCGCGCTGTCTTTTCGCACCAACCCGGAACTCTTAAAAGTTCCGGGTTTTTTTTTGTCAACCACCCACTTAAATTTCCAGGAAAATTCCCTCATGTTAGAAGCCAAACTCGTAACCAAATCTCATCCCGAACACCAAACAATTGTCAAACTCTCAGAAACTGTCTCAGTCGGGGGCACAGAATTATTAATCATCGGCGGCCCCTGTACTGTAGAAAGTTCCCAACAAATGGAAACCGTCGCCCGCCAACTATCCGCCGCATCCGTGCAAGCTTTGCGAGGCGGAGTCTACAAACCCCGTACTTCTCCTTATGCTTTCCAAGGGATGGGAATTGAGGGACTCGAAATTTTAGCCGATGTCAGCCGGCGTTACGGTTTGCCCGTGGTGACAGAGGTAATGTCGATCGCCCAAATCGAGCCAGTTGTCACCTATGCTGATATGCTGCAATTAGGCAGTCGGAATATGCAAAACTTCGAGTTACTAAAGGCGATCGGTCAAGCCGGAAAACCAGTCCTGCTAAAACGCGGTTTGTCAGCCACAATCGAAGAATTTGTGATGGCCGCCGAATACATTCTCAGTCACGGAAATCCTCATGTAGTTCTCTGCGAAAGAGGCATCCGCAGCTTCGACAATTACACCCGGAATGTATTAGATTTGGGTGCAGTCGCAGCACTGAAACAGTTAACTCATTTGCCAGTAATTGTAGACCCTTCTCACGCCGTCGGCAAGCGAGAATTAGTCGCACCACTAGCCAAAGCAGCGGTTGCTTGCGGTGCAGACGGATTAATTATCGAGTGTCACCCGCAACCGGAAAAATCGGTTTCTGATGCGCGGCAAGCTCTTTCTTTACCAGATATGGTAGATTTAGTTGCGAGTTTGCGCCCTGTAGCCGCCGCCGTTGGCCGGTGCATACCCGAAATTAATGTGCATTCACAGGTATTAAGTTTGAAGTGATATTAGTGGGAAATAATCTATAACTTTTAACGTCAAACTCTACAGTCGGTTTTAACCGAATTGAGCTTTGAGGCAGGGGTTTAAACCCCTGCTGAAATCGGGGAAAGCGCGTGTTTCACGAATTTAGATTAAAATAAAAAATAATACTGTCATCTACGAAAATTTGCTTAATTATGGCAATACTACTTAACGTTCCCTCGATCGTCTGCTCTGGCTGCGGTGATACAATTACCAAAGCCATCAAAACTGTTGAATCCGATGCTACTGTCAATGTGGATGTCGCAGCTAAGACTGTTACAGTAGAAGCTCAAGCTTCGGAAGAGTCAATTAAACAGGCGGTTGTTGCTACAGGCCACACCGTCCAAGATTAATATCTAGTTGGGTGGGGGCGGATTTACGAGATTAGTGGTCTTAAACCAAAATAATTGGTAAAAGCCGCCCCTAGAGAATTTTAAATCCATTACCAATGCCCAATGCCCAAAAGCTTAATCTGCTTCGTCTAAGTGGTCGGCGACGGCTTGGTAAAGTTCAAAAACGTGGCGATCGAGTAAACTATAAAAAACTTGTCTCCCAACCTTGCGGTAACTTACCAACCGCATCGCCCGCAATGCCCGCAACTGATGCGATACTGCTGACTCACTCATACTCAACGCTGCAGCTAAGTCACACACGCACAGTTCTTGTTTTGCCAAAACCGACAGCAGCCGCAGGCGATTCGCATCTCCCAAAAGACTGAAAAACTCAGCCATCCGCTGCGCTTTTGCGGTGTTGAGAACTTGTGTTTGGATGTCCCCGGCCCGTACACTGTCAACTAGGTGCGGTCGATCGCACATTAGTGTATCGTTTTCTTGGTGAGGCTGACTTATCGCTCCATTAACAGCAGAGTTGGGTGACATCTTTTCCCGGCTAATTTTAATTCTCATTTTCATTTTAGTGCGATCGGCAAAGCTTTTGTAACAAAACTTTTACACTCCCTTGACTTATATCTGAATATGTGTTCATATATTAGTATAGACAAACAACCCCACCAGGAGAATGTAAAATGACTACTGCCACCCAAACAAAATGTGCCTGTCCTTCATGCTCGTGCGTTGTCAGCCCCAGCGAAGCCATTGAAAAAGACGGCAAAACATACTGTTCCAGTGCTTGCGCTGACGGACACCCCAACGGCCAAGGCTGTGGCCACACCGGCTGCGAGTGCCACAAATAAATATTCGGCTTCACAAAAGGTTAATTACCAACTGCCAAATCTATCTTTAGGGAGATGCGAACCGCGCATTTCCCATTTTTTTTGCTTTTAGGTTAAAGAAAAGTTAAAATAAAGCTAACTTAAGGTTAAGACTGTATTAATAGACTAAATACAGAGCGAAAAAGCACAATTGCTACTTACGCAATACAATAGAAGCAAGTTAGCGCCGCGATACTGAGCACAAATAGTGCTATTAACAGCAGAGACCGAACCACAAGTTGAATACCAAAAGTTTAATTAGGAGGGGGCAATGAAAGAGCGGGAAGATTTTTTACATCCTCGCAATCGCTACTACGGTGATTTCACGCCAGAAAACTTGGCGTTTAATGCCAACTTGCAGGAGTTTGCTCAAAAAATAACTTATATTTGCTCGCTGGAAACAGGGGGGAAAATTAGTGCTGAGAAAGCCTATAAAGATATTAAGATGCTTTGGAAAGACTTAAAATCCTCTAAGAAGCAATTGGGAATTGGTCAAAAACCCCCCAGTACCGAGGAGCAAAATTCACCTTAAAGTCATCGCAGCCAACGCAGCGTTGGCAATCGAAAACCCCTGCGATTGCGAGCGCTGCATTTTGCTGCGTACCCATTAAATGTAAGGTGCTTGGTAGTAGGCGAACTTTAGAAAATTCTATGGTTTGGGAGTTGGTGCAGTTTCTCCGGCAAAGGAAGTACAATTACCGCCGAGGCCAGAAATAATCGCGCAAGTATTAGTTTTCAGCATTCCCTGATATGTATCAGCACCGGTGCCCGGGCCGCCCAACTCGTCGCTGTAAAGTTCTTTGTCCCAAATTTTGACATTTGCCTCCCTCGCCACAGTCTCCATCAACTTCGGATTAGTTGTAGTTTCGGCAAAAATTGTCGGCACTCCTGCGGTCTTAATTTCTGAGGACAATTCGGCAATTCTTGCGGCGGTGGGCTGTTCCTCTGTCGTCACACCCTGCAAAGCTCCAGCCATCTCTAAACCGTAAGCATCGGCATAGTAACTCAGAGCATCGTGAGTTGTTACTAACTTGCGTTTTTGGGCTGGAATAGTCGCAATTTGAGCTTTAATCCAAGTATCTATTTTTTGCAACTCATCTGTTAAGCTGGCTGCATTTTTTGTATAAATTTGAGCATTGTTGGGGGAAACTTTGATCAATTCATCGCGAATTGTTTCTACCATACGGATGCCATTTTGAGGGTTATGCCAAACGTGAGGATCAGGGACTTTTTCGCCTTCTGCATGAGATTGGTTTTCCCCTTTCTCTTCGCCGTGTTCGTGCTCGTCTTTGCCCATCAGCGGTTTGGGAACGGCGAGTTCGTGGACGGCGATTTTGGGCGCGGAATTACTGCTGGATTGAATTAACTTAATGATGCTGGGTTCGTGGTTGTAGCCGCCGTATAAAATCAGATTTGCTGTTTCAATCGCTTTGCGGTCTTCCGGTTTGGTTTGATAGGCGTGGGGGTCGTCTCCCGGCTTGATTAGACAGGTAGTGTCGATCGAACTTTGAGCGATTTCTTTAGTTAGGTTGCAGATAACGCCAGTCGTGGCCACGACTTTGGGCAAGTTAGCGGCCTGACTGGCTGGAGTTTGAGTTGCGGCGGGACTCTCTGGCACTTTATTACTTGCGTTCTGTGCTCCACTGCACGCAACCACTCCGCAACCAATTGCCAAAACAGCCGTACCCCACAATCGGCGGGTTTTTCCAGCCAAGTTCTTTAACATTTTCACCTTTGGAACGATAATCATTATTGCTTTTTCGAGTTATCCTATTCTAGTAGCTACGAACAAGAATCGTTCTCAAAATCTCGAATTATGCTAGAAGTACAAGACTTGGCTGTCAATTATCGCGGAATTTCGGCGCTCAACAGCGTGAATTTCCATTTACAATCGGGACAATTAACCGGTGTATTCGGCCCCAACGGTGCGGGAAAAAGCACGATGGTGAAAGCGATGCTGGGATTGATCCCGGCCTGTCGGGGTTTGGTCAAATATCAGGGACGGCTGCTGAAGGAACAGTTGTCGCGGGTGGCTTATGTGCCGCAGCGATCGCAAATTGACTGGGATTATCCGATTACGGTGTGGAATGCGGTAATGATGGCGCGAACTGTCCAGACTGGTTGGTTTCGCAGCCCCTCGAAGCAGTCGCAAGAATTGGTGAAAGCTGCTTTGCTGCGGGTAGGAATGTGGGATTTGCGCGATCGGCAAATTGGCGAACTGTCTGGCGGACAGCAACAGCGGATTTTCTTAGCAAGGTCGATCGCCCAACAAGCCGATTTATTCTTCTTCGACGAACCTTTTAACGCGATCGACAAAGCAACTGAAGAAATTATTTTCAATATTTTTGCAGAGCTCAAGGCCGAAAATAAAACATTGCTAGTAATCAGCCACGATTTAGGCGAAACTTTAAAACAGTACGACAATTTATTATTGCTAAATAAGCAGTTAATTGCAAGTGGTACGTGCCGGGAAGTGCTCACCGCAGCCAATATTCAAAAAGCCTATGGATACGATTTAAGTTTAGTTTCAGCGTAAGCCAAAAAAGATTTATCTTTAAAATTGATAGTGGCACGGGCGGGACGCCTGTGCAATTGAAGGTGGTTGAAAAAATCCTATTATTGACGTAATTCAATGTTAAACCTACTAATTGAGCCGCTAAAATTCGAGTTCATGCGAAATGCGATCGCCGTCGGCGTTTTGCTAGGAATTCTCTGCGCCGTTGTCGGCTCCTACTTAATTGTACAGCAAATGGGAATGATGGTTGACATGATAGCCCATTCAGTATTAGCAGGATTGCCAGTGGCTTTTTCTTTAGGTTTCAATATTTCGATCGGCGCCTTTATATCGGGAATTATCAGCGCGGTAATTATGGCGTGGATTCAATCGCAATCGCGCCTAAAAATTGATGCAGTCATGGCATTAATTTTATCTACATTTTTAGCCATTAGCGTCACCTTGATTAGCTTATTGCGGACAACAAAATTAGACTTAGACGGGTTTCTGTTCGGGAATATCTTGTCAGTTGCACCGACGGACGTGCAGCAGACTGTGGTGATAACTTTGATAATTTTGGCGACGGTTAAAATCTTTTACAAAGAACTGCTATTCTATACTTTTGACCCTCTGGGGGCGCAAGCGTCCGGTTTACCTGTAAACTGGATTTATTTGGGGATGATTTCGGCGATTACGCTGACGATTGTTGCGAGTTTGCAAACTGTGGGGGCGCTGTTAGTAATTTCGCTATTAATCGGACCGGGAATTACGGCGTATTTGTTGGTAAAAGAGCTACATTTAATGATGGGATTAGGAGCAATTATTGGGATTATAGCTAGCGTGACTGGTATGTATCTCAGCTATTATTTTAATATGCCGTCTGGGGCGGCAATTGTATTAGTTATTTTTGGGTTATTTTTAGGGGCTTTGCTATTCAGTCCCAGTCAAGGAATTTTGACAAGAAAGAGAGCAGGATAATTCGATTAAGTGTAAAACTCTTGATAAATATCGCTTTTAGCTGAGTCTCTATCCCGCTAAATCCCCTTTAACAAGGGGGACTTTGATCCTTTGCGGTTCTTCCCGAATCGAAGGGGACTTAGAGCCTTTCCGGTTCCCCCCTTAAGAAGGGGGGCTAGGGGGGGATCTGGGCCTAGTAGTCAAACAGCAGACTTGGTACGACGTTAGACTTGGTACTAAGTTTGACGCGCTTGTTGACAGCAAGGGCACTCACCCGCCGCTACAAATTATGCGTTTTTTACGCCTGATTACTTAGCTTGACAATAGGTTTCATAAACGCCGTCAAGCAGTAAGTTGATAGCAAAAGTTGCTTTCTCAGTTGCTAACAGCGCTTCCTGTTTTGCTTCTTCAGTTTGGCAAAGTTCTAACAGCGCTTCGCGGGTAGCTTCCGAGTGGAACTCGTCGGCTTTTTCGTGGACTTTAAAGAAAGACAAAGCAGATTCGGAATCGATGCCGTAAAATTCCTTCAAACCAGCGATTTTGGTTGTAGAAACTTCGGGGATTTGCGCTTCGTAAGCGTAAAGGGCTGCTAAACCTGTGACAGGCGATTCGCTGCGCGCTAAGTCTTTGAGAATGCGAACGGATTCGCTGGTTTTTTCTAAGTGTTCGTGATCGATAACAGCATTTCTGTCTAAACCCAAACCTTCGGCAAAGCGCAGCCACAGTTCAGGGTGATTAGCAGCGCCTCTCTCTTCTTCTATCAGGTTTTCGAGGAGCATTTGACGAATTTTGATGTCGTCACAGGCGGCGTGCGTAGCGCTGACGTAGGTGGGGAAGTTGTGGACTTGCAGATAATATTCTTTGGCGTACTCTTGCAGCATTGCGAGGTCGAGTTTACCTTCGTTCCACATTTGGTAGAACGGGTGTTTCAGCAAGTGGTTTTGGTCGAGAATAGTGTTGAGTTGTTCGAGAAATTGCTGTTGGGTCATAATTGTCGATCGCCTTGGAGGATAGTTCAGCCACTAAAATGGTATTGTAATCTAGCATTTTGTCAAGACCAAGTTTTCAATTTTTATGTTTTGGTCAAACTGGTGCGCCCGTTATGCCAACTTAGCGCCGCCCGAAGCCTTTGCCGCGCATAGACTTTGACCAAACCAGCAATTCGCCACCGCATCCGCCAGCGGCGAGAAACTGACCTTCGGGATGCCATGCGAGACAGGAAAAACCGCCCTCTGCACCTTCTAGAATTTGCAGCAATTGTTCTGCTTCCCCCCACAAACAAACTTGACCATCTGCGGCGGCGGAAGCTAATAAAAATGTGCTAGGTTGAAAGGCGATCGCATTTACCACATTTTCATGCACCTCTAACGCCCAAGAATCCCAACCGACACTTTCATCAGCGTCTCTTTCCCAGACGGAAATGCCTTGAGAGCTCGAAGCAGCTAACAAAGGTGCACCCAAAGAATTAGTTTTATCCGACCAAGCTAACTCCCGAACTTTCCCCGGAAAACCCTGCATTACCCACGGTTCAAAATTTCCCCATTCATTAACAATGAGAGTATTGTCCATATTGCCACAAGCTAAATATTCTCCTTGTGGCGACCAAGCAATTGCACCGGTTGCAGAGGGTACTGATAAAATTTCCGGGTCTTCGTCCCAGTCTTCGCCATGCCAAACTTTGACGCCTTGATAGCCGCTAACTGCCAGATATTGAACCATCGGATGCCATGCTAAATCGAGGATAGATGATGACTCGAAATTCAGCGTTACTTCAACAACATTATCCTCAGCATTCCAGACTTGAACGTAGCGGCCCATACTGAAAGCTAACTGGTTGCAGTTGGGACTCCAAGCTAACTTATCAACCCAGACACGCTGGTTATCCAAATCAGCAATTAATTCCCCAGAATTAACGCGCCAAATTCGCACTTTTCCATCTTGTCCGCCAGCAGCTAGGAACTGACTGTCGCGGGAAAAAGACAAACAATCGGCTGACTTACCCGTGGCACTTTGTAGTGTTTGCAAGGACAATTCATTAACTTCCCCTACTTCCGCCAGCATCACTTCCCCCGCAGCAGAACAGACTGCTAAACTTGTACCATCCGGCGACCAAGTAACAGCAGTTACGTAGTCAGACAGCATTGCTTTGGCGTGAAATTCCAGGGTTTGTTCGCTACTTTTTAAACTAGACACCGACGGAAATCCTCTCGCAATTGATTTTCGTTTAAGTTACGGCCGATGAACACGAGTTCATTTTTCGGAGTTTCGGTGGCTTTCCAAGGCCTATCCGGCCGGCCATCGAACACCATGTGTACTCCTTGGAAAACAAATCGCTGGTTGTCTCCGGCGACATTCAAAATTCCTTTTGTCCGAAAGATATTTGGCCCTTGAGTCCGCAACAATTCCTCCATCCAATCGCTGAATTTGTTGCGGTCAATAGCGCCGGATTCTACTATTGCTACGGAGGTAACTGTTTCGTCGTGTTCGTGAGTGTGCTCGCCCAAAAAGTCGGGTTCGATTTCTAATGCGCGGTTCAAATCAAATGCTTTAACGCCCAACAAAGCATCCATTTGTAATTCAGCATTGCGGGTTCGGTGAATTTTTGCCATTGCATTCATGGCGCGAATTCGCTTTTCTAATTCAACCAATTCTTCATCAGTCACTAAATCTGTTTTGTTGAGTAAAACTACATCAGCGAAGGCAATTTGTTCTTGAGCTTCGTCTGCATCCCAGTGCTGCCAGATGTGCTTGGCATCCACTACGGTGACAACTGCGTCTAGCAGCAATTTTTCCCGCATATCTTCGTCTACAAAAAATGTTTGAATTACGGGTGCGGGGTCGGCTAAACCTGTGGTTTCGATGACTATGTGATCGAATTTGTCGCGGCGCTTCATTAAGTTACCGATAATCCGAATTAAATCACCTCGGACTGTACAGCAAATGCAGCCGTTGTTCATCTCAAAAATTTCTTCGTCGGCATCAATTATCAGTTGGTTGTCGATGCCTACTTCGCCAAATTCGTTGACGATGACTGCAACTTTTTTGCCATGTTCCTGTGTTAAAATGCGGTTCAGTAGCGTAGTTTTGCCTGCACCCAGATAGCCTGTGAGAACAGTAACAGGAACTGATTCGATCGCCCCAGCACTCACCATACTTGACCTCGATTATTGTACAATGATAACCATTATCACTATTCTATACCAGACTTGCTGGCAGTGACCACAATATTAAATAATGTTAATAAATTGTTCGTGAGAGCTTGGAGGAGTGAGTTTTACCAATAATATTTGCTGCAATTCAAAATATCGATAAACCCGCCCCTCTCAGATGAAACTTAATTGTTAATCATAGTTGCAATTCGATCGCGATCTAACTCTCGACCGATCAGCACTAATTTGGTTTGGCGGAGTTCGGAAGGTTGCCAAGGGCGATCGTAAAAATATTCTATCCGCGAGCCCACACCTTGTAACACCATCCTCATCGGTTTCTTGGGAACCGCCACAAACCCTTTAATCCGATAAATTTCCTCCTGCTGCATCAAGGATTGCAGTTTTTTCACCAAAGCTTCAGGTTCAAATTCGCGATCGGCAATAAAGTAAGTCGAGTTAATATCATCATCGTGCTCGTGTTCCTCCTCAGTGTCGTGGTGACTCGGACGAGACTCCAAATCATCCTCAACCGCCGCATTAAATCCCATTAGCACATCAGGGTTAATTTCGCCACCTTTGCAGGGCACAATTTTCACACTCGGACGCAACTCTTGCTGCAACCAGCTTTGGACTTTCTTGTGAGTTTCCGCATCTACGCGATCGACCTTCGTTAAAAGTACCATATCGGCACAGGCTAACTGGTCTTCAAACAATTCCTCGATCGGAGTTTCGTGATCTAAACTAGAATCAGCTTGGCGCTGTGCCATCAAAGCATCGATATCACCGACAAAAGTACCGCTAGCAACAGCTTCGCAATCGACAACAGCAACAACACCGTCTACTGTAGCACCCGTGCGAATTTCCGGCCAGCGAAAAGCTTGAATTAAAGGTTTAGGAAGTGCGAGGCCAGAAGTCTCAATTAAAATACAATCAATTTGTTCTCTGCGCTTCAACAATTCCTGCATAGTCGGCAAGAATTCCTCTTGAACAGTGCAGCAAAGACAACCATTTGTTAGTTCAACAATATTGCTGCTAACATTTTCTTCTTCGTCGCAAACTTGGCAATCGCGCAGCAGTTCTCCGTCAATTCCGATTTCGCCAAATTCGTTAACCAGAACAGCAATGCGGCGACCTTGATTATTTTGCAATAAGTGGCGAATTAAGGTAGTTTTGCCGCTACCAAGAAAACCAGTGATGACAGTAACAGGAATTTTGTGCATTGATAATTTTGTGCTTATTTGGTGATAGGATATCTCGTGACCAAGCTCTGCCTGGGAATACTGATCTAGAGGCTCTGCCTCGCTGGAATAAAGGAGCGCTTTTAATACGAGGCAGAGCCTCTGCATATGTGTTACCAGACCGAGATCGTAGGTGACAACTTAAGACTGAAATCTACAATAAAAGTCGCTTTTAAGCGAAGTCTAGATCCCCCTAAATCCCCCTTAAGAAGGGGGACTTTGAGAATATTTCTTGTCCCCCCCTTATTAAGGGGGGTTAGGGGGGATCTAGATTTCGATAAAAACAAGAGAGACGATCGGTTTGACGTTAAGTAGTCACCAATGGGCAGAGCATGGTAACGAGAAAGGCTCTAATTTGCCAGCGGTGGAATCTTTGCTAAAACGCCTTTTTTCAGAGCTTGAGGACGCTCCGACCAAGGCAACAAACCGTCCGGTTTAGCATAGTATTGACCCGCGCATTCGAGTACCGCCTCGACGCTTTCCGACTCATTTGCTGGTAAATCGCCAAACAGATAAGTGTACTTTCCAACAGCAGCAAAAGACACCGCACAAGAGTGACTGCAAGCACTCATGCACTCAACCTCTTGAATCTCAAACTTATCATAAAACTCCCAATCTTTAGCGAGTTGCGACAAATTTTCCATAAATTGTTGACCGCCGCTTTTACCTTCGCGCTTGCCGTTTTTCCAAACACTAGCGCAAGCAGTGCAAACAAATAGATTGTGCTTTGTGCGTACAGCCGTGTTAATTCCATCCATCATCCGTACCTCGCAGATGCGTTCAAAAGTGAGTTAGATATCGGCGGGCATTCTGACTTGAGAAACCACAAGGGTTTCATTACAGTTGCGGGACAGCGCCGGACTTGCACCGAACTTTCCCCGTTTCCTCTAACGGCTGCTCCCCGCTAGAACCGATCGCGAAATCACATCATACCGCACTTGCCGCCTTTTTGGAAAAAAGTTATGTTGGTCATGTCGATCCATCAAAAAAAATAACTCTTTGTGGAACAGGCATCTTGCCTGTTGCTGACAGGATAGAAGCCCATCAAAAAAAATAACTCTTTGTGGAACAGGCATCTTGCCTGTTGCTGACAGGATAGAAACCCCTGCCCAAAAAATTCACTGTTTGTGGAACAGGCATCTTGCTGGTTAATGACGGGCTAGAAGCCCATCCCACAAGAACATTACTACAAACTATATGAACGCCTTCCCCGATTTTTCCACTCACGGCTATCAGATTGAAAAAGAACTCGGACACAACAGTCTCGGCGGCCGAGTTACATACTTAGCGAAAAATACGAATACTCAAAAATTAGTTGTAATTAAGCAATTTCAATTTGCCCAATTAGGTGCTAGCTGGACAGAATACGAAGCTTACGAACAAGAAATTAAAGTTTTGCAAAAACTGGATTTCCCGGGCATTCCCCGCTATTTGGATTCTTTTCAAACTGACAGCGGTTTCTGCATGGTGCAGGAATACAAAAATGCCGAATCTGCTGTAGCGCGGAGTTTTTCGCCGCCGGATATAAAAGAAGTTGCGATCGAAACTTTAGAGATTTTAGTTGACCTGCAAGCTCAGAACCCGCCGATAATTCACCGCGACATTAAACCAGAAAACTTGTTAATAGATGACGAACTCAATGTTTATTTAGTAGACTTCGGTTTTGCTCGGCTAGGAGGTGGAAATATCGCGGCTAGCAGCGTTGTCAAAGGTACGATGGGATTCATGCCGCCGGAGCAAATGTTTAACAGGAAATTAACAAAAGCCTCCGATCTTTACGGCTTGGGGATAACGCTAATTTGCTTGTTAAGTGGTACGAAATCTGCGGATGTCGGTAATTTAGTTGATGCCAATTATGGCATTCATTTCCGGCATTTAGTGCCACCATTGCAGCAGGGTTGGATGAATTGGCTGGAGAGGATGGTAGCGCCGAGATTGCAAGACAGATATCCATCGGCGGCAGATGCTTTAACTGCGCTAGAATCTTTGGATGTCAGCAGCTTGCCGAAAGTGAGAATTGAGCGCGATCGCATTCAATTCATCGCCACAGAATATGGAGAGAAAGTAACACAAATCGTTACCGTTAGCAACCCTATTCCGGATACAATTTTAGCCGGTCGATGGGAAGTTGCACCGCACCCGAACGATCCGCCACATACTCCTTACGACCACCCTTACATCTCCTTTGAACCGCAGAAATTTGAGGGCAATGAGGTTAGGTGCAAAATAACGGTAGATACGAGCAAATTGCTAGCAAGTAAAACTTATCATCGCCAGATGATACTCCACGTTAATTCCGATCCAAATACCCATGAAATTGAGATTCAAGTTAAAACTGCTCCTCTTCCCGAACCAAAGCAAATGCCATATTTGTTTAAAGATAGAGGGAGTTTTATGTTTGTGTTTATCTGCCTCGGTTGGCTGCTAAACAACCCGATGGATCGAGGGATGTTTTTCACGTTAATAGCTGTGCTACTTTCGGGTTTTGCAGCAGCAGAAAAGATGCTCTATACAGAAAAAGAAAAGACGCTCTATACAAAAGTAAATAAAACTGCAAATGGGTTTCAATCTGTCTTAGGAGCCACTTTAGGGATTACAACAATATTTCTGGCATCGACTACTTTTTTATCAGTTATTGGTAGTAGTTTTGGTAATAGTACGGGTCAAGAAATCGCTTTACTTTTTTGTTTGGTGATTGCAGCTATAGTTGGTGCTTCAGGTTGTGTTGAGAAGAGTAGGAGTTTGACAATCCTGGCATTTCTAGCTTGTGGACTTTTGAGTGTCTTTTATTTACCGACGAGTATAGTAGTGACATTTGTGCTCTTTGTTACTAATTTGGGTTGTTTTAAGGTAGTTTATACCTTAGCTAAAGCCAGGAGTTACGAACAGATAAAAAGAGGCTTTTTTAAGAAAGATGCTGTAGCAATCGCATTTCTCACCGCTGGATTTTACATCAGTTTAGGAGCCGTATTTCAACGCTACTTAAGCGTGGCAAATGAGATGGGATCGATCGAACCCTTAAAAGTTTTAGTTTTAGCAGCAAGTGCGACTGCCCCTCTCCTCGTCACCGCTATTCCATTACTTTACTTGATTGTTCTTAAAAGAAACAGAATGATTGCTGCCTACCGCAAATCCAAGCCATATTTGATTAAACCATAATCAACCGTTCCTACTAATAACTTTTGTTTGGATTTTTCAAAAATTTTAAATACTGAAGTCCTTACTACAAACCTGACAAATTTATGGACGCTTTTCCTGACTTTTCTAACTACGGTTATCAAGTAACTCGCCAACTCGGACACAATCGCGCCGGCGGGAGAGTTACCTATCTCGCTACCGAAATTAATACCCAACGTTCCGTCGCTGTTAAACAATTTCAATTTGCCCAAACAGGCGCTAATTGGGCTCAATATCAAGCGTGCGAACAAGAAATTAAGATTTTGCGAGAACTGGATCATCCCAATATTCCCCGCTATTTAGATTCCTTCCAAACTGCATCGGGTTTCTGCATGGTTCAGGAATACAAAAATTCCGATTCTCTCGCTATTTTGTGCCAGCTAACACCGCAGCGAACCAAGCAAATTGCTATCTCTGTTTTAGAAATACTCAAATACTTGCAAAACCGCGTTCCTCCAGTTATTCACAGAGATTTAAAACCGGAAAATATCTTGGTGGACGATCGCCTGAATGTCAGCCTTGTCGATTTTGGATTTGCTAGGATCGGCGGGGGAGAAGTGGCCGCCAGCAGCGTTGTTAAAGGCACTTTGGGCTTTATGCCACCAGAACAAATGTTCAATCGGCAGCTAACTGTTGCATCGGATTTATATAGTCTCGGCGCAACGCTAATTTGCTTGCTAATCGGCATCCATTCTACTGAAATTGGCAGCTTGATGGACGATACGGGGCGGATTAATTTTAAACCTCGGTTGCCGCAGCTAACTCCAGAATTTCTTGACTGGTTGCAAAAAATGGTGGAACCTAATTTTAAACACCGTTATCCTTCCGCAGATGCGGCCTTAAATGCTTTGATTCCCCTCCAAGTAGTTCAGCAGCGTAACAACTTAAAACCGGTATTGATATCAGTCGGAGTATTAACAGCAATTTCGGCTATTTTTATTCCGCTTTTTAGGAAATCTCCCGAACCTCAAACAGCAGTATATCTCCAACGAGTAATCAACTTAGAAAATTTCAACCCTAAGACTCAAGTAATGTTAACTGACGAATTAGAATCAACGAAACTTAGGAATGTTTGGTCTTTGAAGAAAAACAAAAAAGTCTATTTTGCTGTAAGTGCTGCTAACTTGCCAGAAGGAGAATATAGAAGTTATTGTAAGGTTGTCAACCCTCAAGGACTATTGGCAGCCCAAAGTCAATCTTATTTAAGAACGACGGGGGATGGATTAAATACTTGGTGTTGGTACACTTTTCAAAAGGATGACAAGCCGGGAAATTGGAAGTTTGAATTTTACTTAGAGGGTGAAAGAGTGGCGCAAAATAGTTTCAAGGTCTTACCTTAAGATAGTTGTTCCGGGCTGGCAGTGAATTTCTTTGCCGTCAAAAGTTGGCGGATTCCAAGTTTCTGCATAACTTGCATTAATTCGATCGCTCTCGCAAATTGCAGCAATAGTTGTTATAATATTGCTACCCTTTTCTTTAAAAGCAAATACTGCGCCAGTGTAGGATTTCTCCATGCTCCTCATATCATTAGGTTGGGCAATCGCGATCGCGCTTTCAAATTGTGCTGGTTTGCGGTGATTGTGCCTAGTTTGAACCGGGCCCATTGATGAGACGAGAGTGTAATAATAGTTATTGGTCTGTTCTTTAATTCCAATACTCAATTTTCCAATGGAATCGCTAAATTGACCGTATTCTGCATAGTAAGCTTGCTGCGCTCTATTGATGCTTGAAATATATTGTATGGCTTCAAAAAAATTCTTACCCCTTGACGGGGACGGGGGCGGGACGATCGTATTGAGTGGGAAATTGTACCATGACGCCATGATGCCAGCCACAACCGCGCTGTAAATTGCAATCCTCGGCAGCAAACTGGATACTGGCAATCTCGATTTTTTACTGGCTTTAGCTACATTGACTGACATTTTTTTAACTGTCATAAAGTAAATTTGCCAAGCTTGTAGGGTGCGCCACAAGCACCCTACAGATTATAAATTATGCAGTTTCGTGCTGTTTGTGCCATGCGGGATGCCACAGCAATTCAGCAGTCGATCGCTTCTCGACCATTTCAGGAGTAATCATACAATTAGCCACATCCTTGCGAGAAGGCAACTCGTACATGACATCGAGCATTAACTCTTCTAAAATGCTGCGGAGAGCTCTGGCGCCAGTTTTGCGACGATAGGCCTCCTGGGCGATCGCCCGTAGCGCTTCCGGCTGGAATTCCAATTCCACGCTGTCCATCTTCAACAGCTTTTGATACTGCTTCACCAGCGCATTCCGGGGCTCGGTCAATATCTGCATCAAAGCTGCTTCATCCAGCGGCGAAATCACCGTTACCACCGGAATCCGCCCGACAAACTCAGGAATTAAACCAAACTTGACTAAATCGTCCGGCTGTACCTGCTGCAAAATATCAGCAGCCCGCTTGTCTTTCGCCGGCAAAGTCGAGTTGCTGTCGCTTTCCGTTGGCTGAATAAAGCCCAAGGATTTTTTACCCAAACGTTGTTCAACTATTTTTTCCAAACCGACAAAAGCACCGCCACAAATAAATAGAATTTTGCTAGTGTCAACTTGAATAAAATCTTGGTAAGGATGTTTGCGGCCGCCTTGCGGGGGAACATTAACCACTGTTCCTTCCAACATTTTTAGCAGCGCTTGCTGCACTCCTTCTCCCGATACATCCCTCGTGATCGAAGTGTTTTCGCTTTTGCGAGCAATCTTGTCAATTTCATCAATATAAATAATGCCCCGTTGCGCCGCTTCCACATCAAAATCGGACATTTGCAACAGCCGCAGCAAGATATTTTCTACATCGTCGCCGACATATCCAGCTTCTGTCAGTGTCGTCGCATCCGCTACCGCAAACGGAACTTCGAGCATTTGCGCCAAACTTTGCGCTAACAAAGTTTTGCCACAACCTGTGGGTCCTACTAGCAGGATGTTGGATTTTTGCAGTTCTACATCGCTATCAGGGGAAGACTTCTCGCTATCTTTAGCTTGGTCAACGCTCAAGCGCTTGTAGTGGTTATAAACTGCTACAGAAAGGACTTTTTTTGCTGAATGCTGGCCGATAACGTGGTTGTCTAAATGCTGCTTAATCTCTGTTGGTTTCGGAATTTGAGCTAAAACAATTTTCGATTTATTCGATCGACCCGGACGCCTGGTTCCTTGTCCCTGAGACTCTCGCACCTCTGATTGGGGAATCTGTTGACCAATTGTTTTACTGGAGTCAAAGAACTCCTCCTCTAAAATTTCATTGCACAGTTCCACGCATTCATCGCAAATGTATACGCCGGGCCCAGCTATTAACTTGCGGACGTACTCTTGCGACTTGCCGCAAAAGGAGCATCTGAGATGGGAGTCATATTTTGACATATTTGCCTCTTAATTTACGGTTGCGGTTGCTTGTTTCGACTGGGGAAGTTGCCGCGGGAGCGACCTTAGCTTTGCCCTAGAAGGGTTTCCCGATCGGACACCCAAGCCAGTCAAGCTTCGCGATCTCTATTTCTAAGTTAACACTTTTGAGGCTTTAGTCATTAGTCACAAGTCATTCGAGCAAATTTAAATTTTTCATTTTCACTTGAAAATAAAGCCGCACGGGCTTACCATTTTTTGTATTCCAAAAATTTTCCTGACATAATTATTTTCACTCGATCGCCTTTTGGGTCTGCTTCTTTCTCGACATCCAAAGTAAAGTCGATCGCGCTCATAATCCCGTCACCAAATTTTTCGTGAATCACTGCTTTGAGTGGCATCCCGTAAACCTGGATAATTTCATAAAAACGATAAATCAGGGGGTCAACCGGAACCGAGTTCTCCAAAGAACCTTTTAAGACAGGTTCACAGAGAACCGCAGCGGTCTCGCTATCTAGCCCCAAAGCCGAGATAATTTTCTCGGCTTCATCTGCTGATGCGGTAGCTTGACGATAAAGAACCGCCGCAATCCAAACTTCGTCGCGCCCCAAAACTTTTTCCAAATCTGCAAAACTAATTCCTTGAGCTTTTTTAGCAGCCAAAAGCTTTTCTGTAATTCCTGAAATTGCCATTAAATATTCTCCCCTTCACTCCAGTGTCAGATGTGAAATATCTCTCATGTTTTGGGGATTTTGTCAATACCAAGTTGAGAAAAAAATCCAATTGATAGCTCGGATCATCAGCAAAAGCCGCTCTCGTCAACCCACAACTCATACAATTTGAGATTTGAGATTTGAGATGTTAGGTTGGCAATGACTGATGACTATCAGGGTTTGGAGCCAGTCAACACTTGCATTCTTTTTGCCAACTGGTATCACAACTGACACAACTGATAAATCCTAAAATAACTCATATAGCCTTTCTCAAAAAGGTGAGGTACGAATTTTGACCTGGAAAGCTTGACAATACAGGGTTTCTGTATACCTCATTTATCTGAGAACCGCTATAGCTGCCCTGTGGCAATGGTACAGTTGGCAGTATATGTAATAAAAGTTACACAAACCAAGGCATTCGGCAAACGGCTGAATTTTGCTCGTGCTAGCCTGAAGATCAATCCTCGCTCCCTCCGCCAAAGCCCCTTTACCACTCAAAACCGGCAACTGACAAAAGTATGGAGATTCAGACCAAAGATTACACGATCCAGTACGATCGCGCTACGCAAACAGTCACCTGTAGCGGCTCGTTCCGACTCAGCCAGGCGGAAGAATACGAACCGATCGTCGATCTGCTCAACGAAGTGGCTGACTCCTGCCCAAACACCGTTACTCTAGACTTGCGAAAGCTAGAATTTTTAAATAGTTCTGGAATTAATATTTTCTCAAAATTTGTGATCAAAGTGCGCCAGCAAAAAAATATTCAAATCGCCATCAAAGGTTCTAAACAGATCCCCTGGCAGATAAAATCCCTGAAGAACTTGCAGCGGCTGATGCCTTCCTTGCACTTAGAATTGGAATAATAACGAAAAAGGTAAACATGAATCCCCGGCTAAGTCCGAGAACCAAGATGAGGGTGGCTGAAGTTAATCGCAATAAGTCATAGTTAAACTAGCACAAAACCCTAAAAAACTTCAGAACCGACTAAAAATTACCAATTTTCAATTGCTATGCAGGAAGAACCATCGACAGAACAGCTACTTTTCGACGTTCAGCGGCTGAGTGCGGAACTTGAAAACTTGAAGCGCGAAAAGGTTGACCTAGAAATCTTGCTGGAGACTACCACCGAACATTCAGATACGATGGAAGCTCACTTGCTGAGCAAAGCTCAGTTGGCGCTGCGTTCCAGCGAAGAGCAGTTTCGGGCGATCGCCTCGGCAACTCCCGTGCCGATATTAGTTTCTCGCCTCTGTGACGGCTTAATTATGTATGCGAACGCTCAATTGGCTTCTCTCCTGAACATACCCCTAGAAAAATTGATCGGCTGCTGCACTCCAGACTTTTACTTCAACCCCACAGATCGCCCAAACCTACTTGAGGCACTTGCTAAAGAGGGATACCTGCAAAACTACGAACTCCACTGTAAAAAATCAGACGGCACCGCTTTCTGGGCGATGATCTCGGTTCAGTCGCTGGTGTTTAACGGGCAGCAGACGGCATTGTGCGTCTTGTACGACCTCACCCAGCGCAAGGAAGCAGAACAAACCCTCCAAGAAAGCGAAAAGCGTCTCCGCCGCCAGAGTTTGGCTTTGTTGCAGCTAGGTAGGCAGAGGACTCTCAACAGCGGTGCGCTGAATGTGGGAATTCGCGAAATTACCGAGGCTGCTGCCCGGACTTTGGATGTGGAAAAAGTCAGCGTCTGGCTTTACAACCATGGAAGATTTGGAAATCGCTACCCCAGTGATCAGCAGCTAAATTTTACGGAGAGAGTGCTCGCCCACAACCAAACAGAGCCATTAGATACAGAGACCGCTACCCCTGATCCAAACGAGGGGGTTAATCATTCTAAGTTTAAAATCCCCAACCTCAAATTAGTTTGTCTCGACGTGTACGATCGCACCCAAGAGAATCATTTGAGCCGGGAGTGCATATCGGCAAGCGATTTAAATTTATCAATTTTAGATGTTGAAGGCGACGCACCGGGCGAAAATTTGCGATTGGACAATGGTTTAGAACCTCCGACAAAGACTCAAAACTCTGTACCAACAAATTTGTCCCACTCATCTTCCCTAGCCGAACATTCCGGTGTGCTGCCAAATGCCAGCAAGCCGAATTCATCCATATTAAATGTAGCAATTAGGCTCGGGGGCCAGATCGTGGGCATCCTCTCTCTCGAACATATCGGCGCGCCCCGCCAGTGGGCTTTGGAGGAGCGCACCTTCGCTGATTCTTTGGCAAATTTGGTAGCACTGGCGATCGAAGGATTTGAGCGCCAGCGGGCTCAGGAAGCACTCTCCAAAGCCAAAGCGCAGCTAGAAATGACCGTCGATCAGCGCACCACTCAACTCACCACCGCCAATAAACTGCTCCGCATCGAAATTGCCGAACGCAAAAGAGCCGAAATAGCCTTGCAAGAAGCCTTACACAAAGCTGAAGCAGCTTCGAGAGCTAAAAGCACTTTTTTAGCCAATATGAGCCACGAGCTGCGGACGCCGCTCAACGCGATTATCGGTTACAGCGAAATGCTACAAGAAGAAGCACGGGAATCGGGACTCGAAGAGCTCATTCCCGATACCCAAAAAATTTATAACGCCGGCAAACACTTGCTGACTTTAATTAACGATATTCTAGACCTTTCTAAGATAGAAGCAGGTCGGATGGAGCTTTATTTAGAAAAATTTGACCTCAGTAATTTAATAGAAGAAGTTGTTGCAACTTTGCACCCTTTGGTCGAAAAAAATCACAATCAATTGCAAGTTTCTTGCTCTGAAAATTTGGGAGTGATGTATGCAGATTTGACTAAAGTCCGGCAAATTCTGTTCAATTTGCTCTCCAATGCCCTGAAGTTTACCGAAGGTGGAACGGTGCTGTTGAGTGCGACTCGCGAACCAGCAGGCGATAGCGATTGGGTGTATTTGCAGGTATCTGATACGGGGATTGGAATGTCGGCTGAACAGCAACAGAATTTGTTTCAACCTTTTATTCAAGGGGACGCTTCGACTACTCGCAAGTACGGCGGCACCGGTTTAGGATTGGCCATTAGCCGCTTGTTTTGCCAGATGATGGGCGGCGATATAACTGTTGAGAGTGAGTTGGAGGTTGGCTCTACTTTTACTGTTCATTTAAAGACAAAAGTTGATATTAATTAGAAGCAAGTTGGGTAACTAGCAATGTAGCAGATTTAAGGGATTTAACGGGTGGGGAATTTTCCAGAAATTGTGGATCGGATTTAACGGCTTTAACGGATAGCAAAAGATGGAAGAATTTCCCCTTACTAATTTTCCCATTACCAATTACCAATTACCAATTACCCATTCCCTTTTTAATTGTGACACCGATCGCGATCGACCTCTGTTGTCGATCACACAGTAGCATTTTTTTTCAGCCTAGAATACCTATATTATTCCAAGATTGTCCTGCAGGCACGATCGGGGGCCTCGCTGCATTCACAATTCCCACCTCAACCTAATTAAGGCGGTGGGGGGTTGCTTCCAGAAAGGCAATTTGGTAAAAGTAATGCTATGGTCGCGAAGCAGTAGAAGGCAAAATTTAACAGGAAATCAGGAAGTTTCAAAAGTCTCTGGACGCAGAAACACAATTCTGCTTTTTGCCTTCATACTGCTTCTACGGGCGAGATAGCACTGCTGCTGAAAGCAATGCACAATTTCTCAGAATCAAAGGAGTGCATCTACATGATTAAACCTTGCAGTCAACCGCTAAAAATAAACCCTTTTACCTGTTATCGCGATCCGGCTACAGGCAGGTGGACTACTGTAGTTACAAGTGTTCCAAACACTGGCGCAACAGACTCTAGTTTCAAAGCAGAAGCCGAAGGCGAAAACGAAGGTAAAGCAGGAACGATCCTTTCTGCTTCGCCTGCTGTCTCGGTGTCGAAAAAAGTCCTTTCTTTCTCCCTGCCTCCGTTTAAACACCGTGCCAAAAAATCTGCTGTTAGTGTCAGCAGGTAGCTATCGCAGGGGTCTAATCTAGTTTCCACGGTTAGTCCCCGGCGATCGTCAAACCAAACAAAACAAACTTATCTATAGCCTAAACTGCCAAAAAGCGATATACTGGCAGCAAACTTTCTCCTGCAATATCCGTGAAGTATTTGCTCGATCGCTGCCTCCACTTTGTATGGACAGACCGACCAATTCGCCAGCGGGGAACAATCATCGTTGCTATCCCCATTATTTTTCTGTTTGCTTCCCTGCTGGCAATTGCAGCCCTCCGAGACATTACCATACAGATAAGAGAGCGAGGAGATACTAATAGGGCAATACTTCAGGAAACTAACCGCTTGTTAACCCTTGTGGTGGATGCGGAAACGGGCATTCGAGGTTACGGCTTGACGAAGCGCCCCGCATTTCTCTCACCCTACTTAGAAGCCAAGAAGAGTTTGCCTCCGCTGCTGGCTAAACTCAAGGTTATGGTTCAAGAAAACAAACTGCAAGCTCAGCGATTTGAAGATATAAAAAAAAGTACCGAACAGCATATAAATTTCTTGCAAAACACTTTGAATAAGCTCGACAGTTCGGCAACAAGCCTGCAGTCGCCGGAAATAATTGAGGTGTTCACTCAAGGCAAATTGAGGAGGGATAACCTGCGTGCAAAAATTAATGTGTTTGCTAATGCCGGCGAAGCCTACCAGAAAGCTCTAGATGAGCAAAGACGGGGTTTGATAGATTTCACTAATTTTGTGCAAGTTGCTGGTTTGCTTTTCGGCTGTTTGGGCGCAGGGGCTTCCTGGTATTTATTTGATGCTTTAGAGAAGGAGTTGAGGAAGCGGGAAGCAGGCTTGGAAGAAAGTACAAGTCGCATTCAAGCTGTGGTAGACAATGCGGCTGACGGGATTATCACTTTGGACGCAGGGGGAAATATTGAGTCTTTTAATAAGGCAGCAGAAAAGATTTTTGGCGAGAAAGCCGATCGAATAATTGGCTCTAACTTGCGGCGACTGATAGCTCAACCGCAGCCTTACAGCACCGTGGGGGATTATTCGATCGAATATTTTGTGTTACATCCAGATACTCCGCTGAAGACTTACCAGCAAGAAACAGTTGGAATTCGCCACGATGGAACTAAGTTTCCGATGGAGTTAGCTATCAGCGAAATGCGTCTGGCAAATCAACATTTGTTTATTGCGATATGCCGCGATGCCAGAGGACGAAAACAAGCCGAGGAAACTCTGCGAAAGCAAGCGCAAATGCTGGATTTGGCCAACGATACGATCGCGGTACTAGACTTGAATGGGGCGATTTCTTATTGGAATTTGGGGGCGAAGTGGCTCTACGGCTGGCGGAAGTCGCAAGCAGTAGGAAAAAACATTCACAAGCTTTTACAAACAGAATGGGCCCAACCTTTTGAGGTAATTCAAAAAGTATTTTTCGAGAAGGGTTCTTGGCAAGGAGAACTGATGCGAACTAAGAAAGACGGGACAAAAATAACGGTGGCAAGCCGATGGACGTTGCAGTACGACGATCAAGATCAACCGGTTGCTATTTTGGAAATCAGCAACGATATTAGCGATCGCAAACGCTCAGAAATTGCTTTAGCCCAAAGCGCCCAGCGGTTTCGCGCTACTTTTGAGCAGGCGGCAGTCGGCATGGTGCAAGCGAGTGTGGAAGGTAAATTTCTGTTAGTCAATCAAAAACTTTGCGATATTTTGGGCTACAGCCGCCCAGAATTGCTGGAGAAAAAATTTCAGGATATTACTTGGCATGGAGATTTGGCAAGTGAACTGGAACTTGTGCGCCAATTGTTAGCAGGAGAAATTGAAAATTTCTCTCTGGAAAAGCGCTACATCCGCAAAGACGGAGAGTTGGTGTGGGCAAACTTGACGGTTTCGCTGCTGCGAGAACAAAATGGCACTCAATTTCTGATGAGTGTGGTTGAAGATATTAGGGATCGCAAACAAGCGCAGGAATCGCTGCGGTTGCGCGCTCAAGAATTGAGGTTAACAGCTCAAAATCTGGCTCAAACGACAAATGTTTTAAGAAAGCGGAATCAAGAATTAGACCAGTTTGCTTATGTAGTTTCTCACGATTTGAAAGCGCCACTCAGGGCGATCGCCAATCTCAGCAGTTGGATAGAAGAAGACCTCAGCGAGTCGATGACAGAGGATACTCTGCACCAAATGAACCTGCTGCGTGGCAGAGTTCACAGGATGGAAGGTTTGATTGAGGGACTGCTGCAATATTCCCGCGTCGGACGAATTCAAGTGCCTTCAGAAATGGTAAAAGTTGAGAATTTATTAGCCGAAATAATTGATTCGTTGGCGCCACCCTCTGGATTTGAGGTGAAAGTTGAACCGGGAATGCCAACTTTTGTGACAGAAATATTGCTGTTGCAACAGGTTTTTTCTAATTTAATTAGCAACGCAATTAAACACAACCGAGCTGAATCGGGTCACGTAAAAATCTCGGTTAAAGAGTTAGATGATTTTTACGAATTTTCTGTAGAGGACGACGGGCCGGGAATTGATCCTCAATATCACGATAAAGTTTTTGTAATTTTTCAGACCTTGGAAGCTCGTGATAAAGTTGAAAATACTGGGATTGGTTTGTCGCTGGTGAAAAAAATTGTCGAAGGTCAAGGGGGCACTATTTCCCTAGAATCTGCCGAAGGTGAGGGATCAACTTTTCGGTTTACTTGGCCGAAGCAACCTATTAGCCAAGACGGAAAATAAAACAACTCTAAAGGTAGGATGTTTACGGATTACCGCAATCCAAAAAGTAAATGTAGGGTGTACCCGGACTACAGAGAACCCGATAGCGACTGTTTAAACTGCATCACAACGGATTTCGATGATAAATCCATCAGGATCGTAAAAGTAAATGCCGCGTCCTGTAGCGCGAGTGACGGGGCCGCTATCGATCGCAATTTGATTAGACTTTAGCACTTCCAGAGCGCGATCGAACAAAGCCGGATTGATGTCGAAGGCTAAGTGGTTGGCGCGGGTAAAAGCTTTCTCCGGGTCTGGGTTTGGCGGTTCCAAGTCTGGCTGCCAAAATAAGTCAATAACAGTACCGTCTGGGGTAACGAAATTAGCGACTTTACCAGCGGCTACCATTTCTGTTAAAGTTGCGGGAATTTCTGTGCCTGTTAGTTTGTGCAGGCCGAGAATTGTACCGTAGAAGTGGCGGGAAGCTTTCATGTCGCGCACGTTTAAAGCGATATGGTGAACGCGGCGCAAATTCCCCGGCGCGAGGACAATTTTGACGTTGTTTTCGGTAGTTTGCATGATTGTCATCAATTGCGAATGTTCAAATTGAAAGCAGTTTTATTTATTCAGATGGTCTGCTGTAAAATAAGCATTTTCAGTGGGTAGTCAGGAGTGGAAGCCTCCGATTTCTACTATGAGGACTGAAGTCCTCACTACCAACACTTTTATTCGGGTCGTGCGATCGCACATACTATCCATTAGTATTATTTTTCTTTGGGAAACGATGCCATGCCTACAAATAGCATGGTCAGACCACCTGCCAGAATGGCGAAGGCAAGTACACCTACAACTAAATCTAATCCCGATGTATTTTCCATTAAATTAAACAGTTCTCCAATTAAATACAATCATCGGTATTTGTTCATGGTTTAGTGCTTGCACACAAGGGGGAAGAGCAGAAGAAAAAAATAGCTTTCAACTGATTGGAAAAAAAGCCTATTAATTCCTTCCCTCTTCCCTAAACATCCATCCGTTAAATCAGTTAAATCCTGTACACTGCTTAGTTGCCGAACTTCTTATTTCGCCAATTCTCGATCGATAGCAGCGATTAGTTCTGGCGAATCGGGGCCAACACTGCTGCGGAATCTGGCAACCACTTCACCCTGTTTGCTAACTAAGAATTTCTCAAAATTCCAGGAAACCTCACCCTTGGGATCGACTGCACTCGTAAGCTTAGCGTACAGCGGGTGTTGCTGAGTGCCTTTAGCGCGTACTTTGTCAAATAATTCAAAGGTTACGCCGTACTTGGTAGTACAGAAATTGACGATTTCTGGATTACTTCCGGGTTCTTGACCTCCGAAGTCGTTGCAGGGAAATCCTAAAACACGGAGTCCAGCCGCGCTGTACTTCTTGCTCAATTCTTCGAGCCCTTTGTATTGAGGTGTATAGCCACATTTGGAAGCTACATTAACTATCAAGAGTACCTGGCCAGCGTACTCTCCTAGCTGCTTGTCTTCGCCTGCGATCGTTTTTACTTTAATGTCGGAGATTGTGCTGGGCATTTTCAAATACTTTTAAATTTGACCACCACAATTTTACCGCAAGTCGTTACAATTTTGTCGAGAGGTCGATCGCTAAAAATTTAAATAGCCCGGTCGGGGCGGGTTGACGGATATCAGGCTTATATTATAGATATTGGTGAACCCGCCTCTACCAAAATCACGATTAATTTACCGAACATGATCTTAGTAGACGGCGGTGAACTTTCCCACAGCATCTATCGGCAAAGTCAGCCATTAGATTTAAGTTTCTCGCTAATAGCTAAAATCTACACCAAAAAGAACGAATATTTTAACTCTCTGAGTGGTGTTCCGTCATCCATTTTTGGTAAGTATCCTCAAGTTGCTTGTCTTCGAGAACGAGTTCTAGGCGAACTTTGACGCAACCGTGACGAGGTTGAGAGGCGATCGAATTTAAGATTTTGCTAGCTTTCTGCACAGAGGTAAATTCCGCCTTAACTGTCGGTTCATGGCGATCGCTCTTAACCTCCGTCAAATCTATACCGGTGATGTTTCCCTCGCCTAAATCTATTTCGGCCAACACCTTCGGATCGTCGCCGACTTGTTCGACAATCAGCTTTTCCCACTGGATGGGTACTTGTACCATCCGAGTTTCAATTTCTTTACGCACTATGACTTCGCCGACTTTGCGCTTGCTGCGATTGATCACCAATCGTTCTTCTAGCAGGCGAATTACTTCTTGATCGACAATATCGAAGTTTTCCTCATCCTCATCTGTCTCCAAATTTGGATCTGTGAGTTCGGCATCTGTTAGATTTGACATATCTGTTGAGGGATTGGTTAACTCACTGTTGCTAAATTCACTATGCGTTCCAGAGGCATTTTCTAAATACGGATGCTCGCCATTAGCCGACACGAACGGCAGCAAATCGACTTGATCCGAATTAATAGTTACAAACAGCGCTTTTTGATGATAATCTACTTTTTTGAGCAGCTTAATACTTAATAAAAAAGTGCGGGTATTTTCGCTGCCTAGCCCGGTCACCACAAAGTTTAACTGACCGTTAGCATCAAAATAGACATCTTTAACTTTGCCGACCAAGTGACCTTGGTTGTCTTTGACGGTAAAACTTTTTAGCTTCGTTCTGACTTTTTCAGGAACCTGGTTGAGACGGGTTATTGATTTGGCAGTTGCTATCTTTTCTGCTGATGCTTGACCGTTCATTTTTTAAACTTTCCTGCTTAGGGATTTTTATTATCAATTGGTAAGGGGAAATTGGTAAAGGCGGGGAAAGTGGATAAACGTTGCCAAAACTAGACAAGTTTTGTACCCCCCCCCCGCCGCTCACATAGGAATTGCGCGATCGCTACCAATCCAATCAAACCTGCGCGGTGACAGAATTATGTCATTAAGGCGCAATTCCTATGCAATAGCTGTTGCGGTTGGTTTAGATCTTTGGATTTTTATTATCTACAACCGCAGTTCCATCAGTTTGAACGTCTAATTCTTCACGACGCAAGGTTTCTTCGCCCTCAACCGTGCTGCGAACAACTTCTTTTCTGACGTTGACTTCTTCCCGGACGAAAGCTTCCTTGTGAATGTCGGCCGTTTCTTCGTAGACTTCCATGCGTGCAACTTCCCCTGATTGGAAGTCAGCCTCACCGACTGAAACTACTCGACCTGCTTCTACCGGGGTTACTCGATCAATTACGACTCGTTCTTTTTCAATTGGTACTGAAGCTCGCGCTGTTTCAGTTTCCACGCGCTTGCCAACTGCTACTTCGCCTGTTTTTGCGCGGTGTTTGTTGGCAATCAAGCGTTCTTCATAAAGCTTGAGATTTTGGTGCTGCTGTTCGTTGGTTTCGTAGAGGGGGCGGTCGATATCGTAGTTGTAGCTGCTGCGATCGTAGCTAGCAGGAGTTGCAGTGCTTGCAGCGGCGGCAGTTCCTTGATTGCGGTAGACGCCTCTTACCTGTTCTTCGCGATCGTAATCTACTGCTTCTAATTCATTGTAAGCCGGCAATTGTTCTGCTTGAGCTTTGTTGCGAAGGCCTGTGGCGTGGACGCGACGGGCTCCATAGTCGAAGCGAGCCGAGCCGATTGGCAACAATACTTTTTTGCCAAAAATCCAAATACCGGTGTCAATTACCAGATAGCGGAAACGACCAGTGTCATCAACCAAAGCGTCATAGACCGTGCCTACTTTTTCATCAGAATCGCCAGCATAAACATCAAATCCCTTGATGTCGTCTCCAGCAAATATCTCTTCCTGATAGTTAGGATAAAATTCTGCTAATCTTTGAAGTGCCATATTTTTTTTCCTCTTTGCTCTACTTAAGTTAATAGTAGAAATTAATTCGCTAACTTCCCTCTCCCTAAAGTCAGAAGTGTATAATTTAGGTTGTTTAATACTATAGGAATACTACGGCATCTCTGCTTCTATGCTAGCGCACTCAGCTATTTTAAAGATTGTAAAACTCTACAATCGTCAATCTTATAACAAGTATTAAAACTCAAAGCCAACCGTAAGGATACTGCCTTGCTGGGTCCTACTACCCTTGCAGGATACTCCTTTGCATTGTGCCTACTGTTAATAATTGTTAACTATGTGGTGAAAAATCAGCATTACATAGTATTACCAAAAGATCAAAGCCCCTCATCTTGCACGAGAGGGGCTTCAGGAAAGCTAGAAATTTTAAGTTCAAAGTTGATTGAATTGAGTTCTGATAGCTTCTATCCGACTGCGGTTAACTCCCAAATCCGACTGTCCCAGACGGGAAGCCGATCGCACATGGATGACTTTTGCTGCATCATCTACCAAAAATTCAACGTCATCAACAAACCCCATCAAAGCACTGGTGAACTCCGCATAGAGGTAATTATCAGTTGCCGTGATAATTTTAGTTTTTCCATAGGAGTCGATTACCCCTTTTAGCTTTACCATCGCTTCACTCTGGGACGAAGTGTAAGCCAAAGGCTCAATTTTGTGTTCGGCATCTTGACTGAAGCTGCTGACGCAGTTGGGGGAACTCGGGCACGCTGCGAGTTTTCCTGACTGAATCCCGATATTGGCAGGTCTTGTTCCAGCAAACATTGTTTTTTCTCCGGGTATAGCGATAAAAGTAGCGATCGACAGTACCGCTACTGCTAGCAGTGATATTAAAATAACTAGGACTCTTTTCAACGCTGTCGGCGATTTTGTTTCAACTGTTTGCAAAGGATTAGCCCTCCAGAAAGTGCAAGTTGGATATAATACCAAATCCGGCTTAAATACCCCCTTTATTTCTTAGTCTGCTAAGGCAGACTTCGTTTGTCTAGTAGCGGTTTCAACCGCCGAATCATAAAGGGTATGGCAAACCCAGATTTGGTCTCCTTTTCATATTAATTGAAATTGACCTCTAAAATTTAAAAAGATTTTTTTTGTTCTTCAATTAACCAGTAAGTCAGCATTCTTCCTTTACCTTTAACCGGGATATGACCCCGTTCTTCCAAAACAAACTGCTCTTTCAAACGCTCATAAGTCGCAGCCGTCACTTGAATTTTACCCGGCAATCCGTTCGACTCCATCCGCGAAGCTACATTAACAGTATCCCCCCACAAATCATAGCTAAATTTACTAATCCCAATAATTCCAGCCACCACCGAACCGCTGTGAATTCCGAGCCTCAATTGAAAATTTTCTCCCATTTTGGCATTAAATCTCCTCAAAGCTGCCTGCATCTCCAAAGCTAAAAGTGCGATCGCCTCAGAGTGATCCTCCCGCGGCGTCGGCAAACCCCCAACCACCATGTAAGCATCCCCAATCGTCTTAATCTTTTCCAACCCGTGCAATTCAGACAACCTATCGAACTCCGAGAAAATCCCGTTCAAAATTTCTACCAACTGCGTCGGACTTTTGTGAGCCGAAAACTCTGTAAAACCCACCAAATCAGCAAACAAGACGCTCACATCATCAAAATGATCCGCTATCAACTTTTGCTCTTTTTGTAAGCGATCTGCAATAGGTTTCGGTAAAATATTGAGAAGCAATTTCTCGGTTTGTTCTTGCTGCACTTTCAGCGCTGCTTCAGCTTGTTTCCGCTGAATCAGTGAACCTAGCTGCGTAGCAACCGCACTCACTAATTCCAACAAGCGAGGCTGACATTTCAGAACTTTTTCGCGATAAAAAATCAAAATAGCTAACACTTGATTGTCCGCCAAAATTGGCACCCCAAAAGCCGCTTTCAATCCCACACTCACCGCAATTTCCGCTCGTAAAAAAACTTGTTCCGGTGCAGTAGAAACATCATCGATCCATTCAGACTGCTGCGACTGCCAAATCCTACCTGGGAGTCCCACACCGGGAGCAAAAATCAACTGCCAACTTGTTTGTCGGAATTCGGCAAAACTGGAGTCGCTGACGTACCTGCCTGTAGCACATTTTAAAAAGCCCTCACTGCAAGGAATCCAAGCTTCGCCCAGATTCCATTCAATAGTTTGGCAAATTAAACCTAAAATCACATCTATAGCCGACTCAAAATCCTCAGATTTGCTAATAGCTTGAGTTGCCTGCAGCAGCAATCTTGTTTCCATTTCTACCTGGTGGCGTTCAGCTATTTCCTGGTGCAACTGGATATTTTGAGCAGTCAATTTTTGATTTTTTTCTTGCAATTGCATTTGCAATGAACGCACAGTAAGTTGATTGCTCACTCGCGCCAAGACTTCTTTCACCTGAAAAGGTTTGGTGATATAATCGGCTCCGCCCACTTCAAAAGCTTGTGCTTTATTTATTCCTTCTTCTAGCGCGCTGAGAAAAATTATGGGAATTTCCCTAAATTGCGATTGTGCTTTTAATTTTTTACATAGTTCGTAGCCGTCAATATCAGGCATCATAATATCGAGCAGAATCAAATCGGGGGGGCTAGATTGAATTGCATCTAACGCCGAAAAACCATTAGTAACGGGTCGAACTTTATAGCCATTTTTTTGCAAAATTCTAATCAACAAACGCAGATTATCTGGCGTATCGTCAACTACTAAAATATCTGCTTGATAGTTTTCAGTTTGTTCCGCCTTGATCTGCATTATCTGATTCCTCCGCCTCGGCAATTAAATTGAGAATTTTCTGGTAATCAAAATTATCGAGATGACCCTGGAGGATTTCCGCTAATTCAGGATGAGGCTCCCTTATTTCGTCGATTGTCCTGACAATTAAGTCAAAATCAGCACTGCGGATTACCTGCTTTATGTTGTCTATCCATTGTGCCGGAAGTGTAGGTAAATAAGCAAGCGCAGCATTAGGGAGGGAGCCAGATAAATTATTTCGATCGCCTATTGAGATAAAGTCCGTTGAGTTAGAGTACAGATACTTAACCCCCAAATGTTTGGTCAGGGTATCAAATATATCTGTTTTGCGGAAAGGTTTGCTAATAAAATCGTCGCAGCCGACCAGTAAAGCAAACGCTTGCCTTCCTTCAATTGTACTAGCTGTCAAAGCAATAATCTTCGGAATCGGGGAGTCGGGATGGGAAATATTCATTTCCCCCTCTTGCTCTCTCTGCTTGATTCTCGCCTTAATTTGTTTAGTAGCTTCGTAGCCGTCCATCACTGGCATTCGCACATCCATCAAAATTAAATGCGGATGCCAATTTTCCCACATTTCTATTGCTTCCTGACCGTTGGTGGCTTGTTCCAGCGCGAAACCCAAAGGAGAAAGCATTTTGACTAAAAGTTGGCGGTTGTCTTCGCGATCGTCCACAATTAAAACCCGGTAGCACGGTTGATTGGGTTCCAACCCACTAACTTCGCGGTTAAGTTCCGGATCGGGAATCTCACCAACATCAACTGCACTGACTGGAATTTCAAATTTAAAAGTGGTGCCAAGTTCCAGTTGACTTTCTACGACAATTTCTCCTCCCATCAGGCGGACAAATTGACGGCTGATTTTCAATCCTAAACCCGTGCCTTTCTGAGTTTTTTGACCGGAAGCTGTTTGTACAAAAGCCTTAAAAATATTGCCCAATTCTTCGGGAGCAATGCCAAATCCTGTATCTTCAATTTCAAAGAGAAGGAAAAAACTAGGCACTGTTGAATCCTCAGCCTCATCGCTGCATTCAACCTTGGCAAAATCACTGCTAGTTCTCGAAAAATCCCGAATGCTTCTTGTAGTATCAAAGCAAGCTGTGGGACTATCCAATAAATCCAGAAATCCAGATTTATCTAACTTTATAACTCTTAAGATGATTTCGCCTGTTTGGGTAAACTTAATCGCATTACTCAGAAGATTAATCAGCACTTGCCGCAGTTTAATATCATCGGTTCGCACGTACTGAGGAACGTCAGCATCGCGCTGGAAACGCAACTGCAATTCTTCATTAT
The DNA here is from genome assembly GCF_036700645.1 of Microcoleus sp. S36b_A4. Classification (NCBI taxonomy): domain Bacteria; kingdom Bacillati; phylum Cyanobacteriota; class Cyanophyceae; order Oscillatoriales; family Microcoleaceae; genus Microcoleus; species Microcoleus sp. S36b_A4. The sequence continues at coordinate 40,894 of NZ_JAUBPI010000008.1, forward strand.
GGACTCGCAGTTGAAACATATCTTGCAAATCGTCAAGCAAGCGGTAGAGGTCAAAGTTTTTCGGGTTGAGTGTCATCCGCCCCGCTTCGATTTTTGACAAGTCTAAGACTTCATTGATCAAGGTAAGCAAGTGTTCGCCACTACGGCGAATAATTCTCATATTTTCTCGGTTTTCTACAGTAAGATCCGGGCTGGGTTCCATGATTTGTGCAAAGCCGAGTATAGAATTGAGAGGGGTGCGTAACTCGTGGCTCATATTGGCAATAAACGTGCTTTTAGCTTTGTTTGCTGCTTCAGCAGCTAATGCGGCTTGTTGCAGTTGTTCTGTGCGTTCGTCAATTTGGGCTTCTAAGGTGTGGTGGTAATCTGCTAGTATTTTTTCGGCTTGTTTGCGATCGCTAATATCTTGAAAAGCTGCGATCGCATAAACAATATTTCCGGTAGCGTCAAAAATCGGCGTGGTATTGATCTCGATCGCAATTCTTTTGCCATCTTGACGGATTTCTACATCGTCAACCTTGACAGATTCTCCTTTCAGTGCACGCAAAATTGGCAGATTATCCGGCGGGTACAACTCATCAGTATTGGCAACATAAAGTTGATAAGTGGCAGCTAATTGTTCCGCAGTGCTTTCCGGGATAGTGTCTGCACCCAGCAAATCCCTCGCTGTCTGGTTGAAATAGGCGATCGAACCATCGGGATGATAAACAGATACCCCCACTGGTAAAGCTTCTAAAAATTGACTCAGGCGGCTTTCACTCGCAGACAGCGCCTCATTTACTAGCTTTAACTCCTCGTTTACTTCTTGGCGCTTATGAATTTCATCTGTTAACTTTTGATCTTGCAAATAACTGTGAACTGCTTCTACTACCGTTAATTTTAAGTCTTCATTTTGCCAAGGTTTAGGAATATAACGGTACAATTTAGCATACTTAATAGCATTACTCAGGGATTCCAAATCAGCTTGCCCCGTTAGCATAATGGTCAGCGTCTCCGGCGAGCTTTCGTGAATTCTTCTGAGCAGTTCATCCCCTTTAATATCCGGCATGATATAATCGGAAAGCACCAAAGCAATCTCGTATTCATCTGCCTGCAAATCTGCCAGCAACTCTAAAGCATCAGCCCCTCCTTCAGCGGTTTCAATTATACACCGATCGCCGATCGCCTTTTTCAGTTCAATTTTTAAACTGTTCAAAACATCAGGTTCATCATCAATACAAACAATCACAGGTTTTTTCATAACTTAGCCAGGCCAGATTTTATAGTCTCTATTAAGTCTTTGCTTTGCCAGGGTTTGTACAAACAACAGTATAAATCTGCTTCTTCTACTGCCCGCTGAACAGCCGCTGCATCGGCTTGTCCAGTCAACATCACTTTAATAATTTTAGGATATTTTTGGTGAACTTTAATTAAAAGTTCGTCACCTTTAATTCCCGGCATCAGCCAATCAGAAACAACCACAATCACCTGAGCTTTTTCTTGAAAGTCCTCCAGTAAACCTAAAGCTTCATCACCACTTTCAGCTAATTCATAAAAGTAATCATTTTTAAATTCTTTTTTGAGCTGAATCTTGAGAGTATTCAAAATATCCGGTTCATCATCAACGCAAAGAATTATAGGCTTATTCATCTTTTCCTCTCTGCTTAAATTTTAGTAGGTTTACCCACATGAGTTGCTTTTACATTATGGATTTCCGCCAAGTATGCAGGATATCTGTCTCCTATCTTATTTTAATAGGACTTCCGAAGATAAACCCGGTTTCTTGTAATAAATCTTGTGTTTGTCAGCGAGACAGCGATGACTGCCACCGCGAATTAGCCCCCTGCAAGTAAGTTTTGTTTAATAAATTGGCAGCGATACTGTAAAAGTTGTCTGCCCCGGTACAGAATCTACAGCAATTGTGCCTTGGTGTTTTTCCACAATTTTTCTTACAATATCCAATCCCAAACCGCTACCTTCGCCTGCAGATTTAGTTGTAAAAAACGGCTGAAAAATTTTGGAAATAACTTCTGAGGGAATACCTTTGCCGTTATCAGTAAACTTGAGGAAAATAGTTGCCTCTTGCTGCCGAGTTTCAATAGTTAAAATACCTTTATAATCCATTGCTTGCAAGGCATTATGAACAAGATTCGTCCAAACTTGATTTAAGTCATCGGGATAGCACATAATGTCTGGTAAATCTCCATAATCTTTAACTACTTCTATACCGTGTTTCAGTTGATTTTGATAAAGAGTTAACACCGTTTCAATGCCATCGTGCAAGTTCGCCTGGACTTTTTCTGGTTGGCTATCAAAATGAGCGTAGGTTTTTAAGGCAAATACTACTTTCCCCGACTTCGCTGTCGCTCTTTGGATCAGGCTAATACTTTTTTTAAAGCTCGCAAACTGGTAAGCACTATTTAAAACTACTTCCCAATCCGGGGATTTAAAAAGTGGCAAGATATCTTCTATGTTTTCGTAGATTCCCATGTCTACTAAAGTATCCGCAATTTCCTCCGGGTTGTCAACATATTCTGCAATCAAATTCCCCGTCAACTGCTGCTTAAATTTCCGTTTCTCTCTGCTTGTAAATAAAACTTCTTGATGGGTTGCTCTGTACAGTAAAGCTAAAAAATAAGCTTTGCTTTCCTCCGAAAGTTGTTGATAAATTTCAGGAAATTTTTCTAAAAACTCTTCGGAAAAATTAGCTATATTATTAATAGAGGAACCTATAATGCCCAGGGGTGTATTGATTTCGTGGGCAATGCCGGCAATCAGTTGTCCCAGGGCTGCCATTTTTTCCGATTGAATCAAATGCTCTTGAGTGGCTTGCAGTTGGTGCAGTGCCGTTGCTAAATCTTGATTTTTTTCTTGCAAAGTTTGTTGCAGTGAACAAATTTTTAAATGAGTTTCTATCCGGGCTAAAACTTCTTCAACCTGAAACGGTTTAGTAATAAAGTCAACTCCGCCAACTGCAAAAGCTTTAACTTTATCCAGCACGTCATTGATCGCACTAATAAAAATAACAGGAATGTCTTTAGTTATTTCAGAAGCTTTGAGTTGCTGGCAAACTTGATAGCCGTCCATTTCCGGCATCATAATATCCAGCAGCACTAGATCCGGGGGTATTTTTTGAGATGCAGACAATGCTAGTTTGCCATTGGGAACCGGGCGAACTTGATAGCCTTTTTCGCTCAAAATTCCTGCCAGCAACCGCAGGTTTTCTGGCGTATCATCCACAACTAAAATATTAGCTCGATTGGTTTTAGGTGAAGTTGAAGTCATCGGGTATTTACTGTTTCTCGCTGAGTTCTATTATGTTCAAAATTCTGTCATATTCAAAATTATTAATGCAATCTTGAAGCTTGCCCGCAAGAGAGGGATTGACAGTGCCGGTTTGTGCGATCGAAGTTGCGATCGCCTCCATGTCCACACTCAAAATATTTTGCTTGAATTGGGCTATCCAGTCTGGAGAAAGAGAGGCGAAAGCCTCCGGTGTCAGCACCTCTTGACTTGACTCCTCTACACCTGTGGCACTTACTGCGGTTGGATCTTCATAAATATAGCGTACTCCTAAATGTTTTCCCATTGCCACAAAAATGTCCTCCTCTCGGAATGGTTTCCGCATAAAATCATCGCAACCCGCCGAAAGAATCACCGCCCGTTCTTCCTCCAAAACGCTAGCAGTTAAGGCTACAATCGCCGTTGCTTGCCCGCCAGTTGTAGTTTTAATCTGTTTCGTTGCCTCATAGCCATCCATCACAGGCATTCTCATGTCCATCCAAATCAGATGCGGTTCCCACTCCATAAAAATATCAACCGCTTCTTTACCGTTATTCGCTTCTCTCAACTCAAATCCAAGTGGACTCAGAAGTTTTACTAACAGTTGGCGGTTCAAAGGTTTGTCGTCCACAATTAGCAAGCGATAACTCGGCTGATTCGGTTCGAGGGCAACCACTCGACGTGGAGTTTTTTTGCTTTCAATATCAGCAGCTTCAACCAGATGAACTTGGATATCAAACTGAAATACTGCACCCTTTCCGATCTCGCTGCTAACAGTAATTTCACCTCCCATTAATTGCACGAACTGGCGGCTAATAGCTAAACCTAAACCCGTTCCTTCCTGAGAATCTTTACCTGTTTTCGTCTGCACGAATGCTTCAAACAACTGATGGATTTCCTCAGCAGCAATGCCTGCACCAGTATCTTGAACTTCAAAATGCAGCCAGTAGCGGCCGGGTAATTGGTCAGTGCTTTTTTTATGTATATTCCGCTTTCCCCCTTTGACTTGCACCGACACTCCCCCTTCTGAAGTAAATTTAATTGCATTATTTAGCAAATTAATTAAGACTTGCCGCAATTTAACTTCATCAGTACAAATGTAATGGGGAACTTCGGCGTCTCTATCGAAGATTAACTGCAAACCTTTTTGCTCAGCTTTGAGAGCAAACATATCTTCTAAATCGTCGATTAGTTGGTACAAATCGAAGTGTTTCTCATTAATCGTCGTGCGTCCGGCTTCGATTTTTGACAAGTCTAAAACTTGGTTAATTAAAGCCAGTAAATGTTCACCACTCCGCAGGATAATTCCAACATCTTCTTGATTTTCTTGAGACAACGTTTTACTGCGAAGCATGACTTGAGCAAAGCCGATAACCGCGTTTAGGGGCGATCGCAATTCGTGGCTCATATTGGCGAGAAACGTACTCTTCGCTTTGTTTGCTGCTTCGGCAGCTTCTTTCGCCTGCTGCAGTTTGATTTCCGCTTGTTTGTTATCAGTAATGTCTTTAATAAAACCTTCGTAGTAAAGTAGATTTCCTGCTTCATCGCAGACAGCTCGACAATTTTCCGAAATCCAGATTATGCTGCCATCTTTGCGGTAGATTTCCGATTCAAAGTTTGATAGTATCCCGTACTCGTTCATCAGCGCTGCAAATTCGTCGCGGCGGTTCGGTTTCACGTAAAGCTGGTTATAGAAATTCGGCTGTGCTGCTATTAATTCCGCAGGCGAGTCGTAACCGTAGATGTTAGCTAAAGCGGGGTTAGCGCTGATATATTTCCCGTCGATAGCAGTTTGAAAAATTCCATTCAAAGCATTTTCATAAATGTTACGGTACTTTTCTTCTGCTACCCGGAGGGCAGTTTCTGCTTTTTGGCGCTCGGTAATATCGCTAGAAATCGACAAAAAACAAGCTTCTTCGTCAATATCGATGGTTTCTATCGACAGCAGTGCTGTTCTTTCTGTACCATTTTTATTGCGAAATCTCAGCTCATAATTGTGAAGAGCCGTCTTGTTTTTTAACATTTGAATCATGCGATCTCGCTCTCCCAAACTCGCCCAAAAATTGAGTTCTACCGCTGTTTTGCCAATGATTTCTTCGTGACTGTACCCCATCATCCGACAAAAGCTCTCATTGGCTTCTATGTGGCGACCATCGCTGATTCTCGTCAGGGTAATCGCATTAGGACTTAAACGAAAAGCTTTAGAAAACTTTTCTTTTGCCTTGGCAAGATCGGCGGTACGTTCGGCCACTTGCACTGCTAAATTGTCGTTGTATTCCTTTAATACTTTCTCCGCTAGTTTGCGTTCCGTAATATCTTGAAAAGCACACATTCCATAGATAATATTTCCTTGGGCGTCGTAAATAGGAGTTCCCGAAATTTGCAGGGGGATAGTTTTGTCCGTCGAGGAGATTTCAATGTCATCAACAGTGACACTTTTGCCCTGCAAAGCATTTAACATTGGGTCGCGTTCCGCCGGATAAATTTCCTGAGTGCCAGCTAAATAAGCTCCGTAGGATTGGCGCAAATTTTCGGAATTTGTTGCCACAATTCCTTGACCTAAAAGCTGCTCTCCTATAGGATTAATGTAGTGAGGTTGACCGTTTGGCTCTGCAATAAAAATGCCTAGCGGTACTGCATTGAAAAATTGTTTGACTCGGTTTTCACTTTCCGAAAGAGAAGTAAATGAATGCTGCAATTGCTCGGCCATGCTGTTAAAAGAAGCGGCAAGTTCTCCGAGTTCGTCTTGGCGATTGAGAGTGAGCTTTGTCTCCCATTCATTCCGTGCCAAAGCTTTCGCCGCCGCATTCAATCTTAAAATCGGCCGCACCACCCATTTAGCAGTAAGAATCCCCAGAATTGTCGCCCCAATCAAAGCTGCAACCGACAGCAAAAAAGTCGTGCGCGTATTGGCGTTAATTTGTTCCATAAAGTCCGATTCTGGCACAACTACTACAATCAGCCAATCCAACCCTCGATCGTCTTTAAAAGGAGCTACCTGAATAAAATTTCGCTTGCCATCAACATCAAAAGTAAGTTGTTGAGAATTATTGATTTTAGCTAAGCTATCGTAGGATTTATCTAAATATTGTGCAGTTTGGCTAATTACCCGATTCTCGCTTTCTGAAGCTTTAATGCGCCTGGTTTCTTTACCTTCCACCACGAATTCTGGACTCGCCGTTGAAGTGGCAATTAACATCCCCGATCGCTCCATGACAAAAGTTTGTCCTGATTTTCCTATTTTTAGGCTAACCAGAAATTCTTTGATTCTGGAAAAGAGCAAATCGCTGCCAGCTACTCCTAACAATTTGCCAGCATCGTCGTAGATAGGCAAAGCAGCAGTAATTGCCAGTTCCCTGGTCAAAAAATCTGTATAAATTGGAGTCCAAATAGGTTTTTTTGCGGCAGCGGCAGCTAGGTACCAAGGACGAGTTCGCGGATCGTAAATATTGAGTGAAATTTGCACTAATTGAACGCGATTTCCCTGAGAGTCGGCAGTATATCGAGCTAATTTATTGCCAGTAGAGCTGTCAGCAGCCGATATCAAAATCCCATCTTTAGTGCGAATTGCTCCAGAGTGTTCTCCATTTTCTTTGCCTGTGTAAATGATGCTGATAGAATCAAAATATTGAATTTGTTCGAGGAAATGATGTTCTAGTTTTTGCTTGTCTTCTAGGTTCAACTGCCCCAGTTTTATGCCTTGAACGTTCAGGTGATTGACAATGTGGGGAATTGACATATAATGTTCCATGCGGTCTTTGATGCGATCGCTAATTTCTCCCCGCAACTGAGCGGCAACATCGTTGACTGCTCGCTGACCGTTTTGGAAAGATAGCCAACCTACAAGTCCTACCGTGCCGACAATTTGCACTAAAAAAGGAACCACAAGCACCGTTTGTAATGGAACTTTGCCGATAATTTTTGTAGCCAAACGATTGAGGGGCTTAGGAAACATATTCATCCTCAGAGGAATTGGGCATTGGGAATTGGGCATTGGTAATTGTTGGGAGTTTTAAGTGTAAATTATGTTCCCTTTGCCCTTCCTTTTCTCCTTATGCTGTAGTTTACTGACGACAGTACCGTCGATCAATTCATATCAAAATAGCGTATTTCTACTCAGAGTTTTTTCGTAACTATTGATACAGATCATTGGGCGCGATCGACCTAAGTCGAAATCATCTGATCTATTGCACCATTCTCAATTACTTATTTAGGAACAGGCTTTTCGGCCTGTTCCACAAGAGATGAATTTTATTGTGGAACAGGCAAGATCCCTGTTCCACAACAAGTACATTTTCTTGTGGCGTGGGCATCCTGCCCGCCCAGGGAAGGGTTATTGAGAATGGTGCAACATCTCAGTTTGAACAAACAGTAGCTAACAAGCACACACCCAAAAAATCTGTATTTATCTGCGATTCAACTCCATCCTTTCGCCGTAGCGTAAAAGCATATCCAAACTCTCCAAACGATTTTGCCAAGTTTGCACCTGATAGCTATTTTCCGCAGAATGCAAGCGCATCGAAGATTGAAATTGAGATTGAAAACTCCTTAACAATCTTTTAGTAGTTGCTAAACTTTCGGTAGAAGGATTTGCCGCCAACTTGCTCAAAGATTGCGCCAATTCATCCGCTCGACTTTGCAAAACTTTCAGTTCAGATTCTGACACCCGCAACTGATTGTTAGCCAATAAAAAACTCCATTCCTGCTTGAGAGCAGTATACCGCGAAGCCGCCGCCGCAAACGGCTGTCGGTAAGGAATCGGCTCCGCAGCAGAAGTGGAGCGCACTGGGGTGCCTTGAGTGCGGTTAAAAAACCCCTGCATCCCGCTGCTGATACTTTCCACCGCAAAAATAGCATAGCCCCCTGTCGGCAAATCGCGCAAAGCTTGGATTTGGTCGATCGCCACAACTTCCGGGAGAGTCAACAACTTAACCGACGGAGAAATCAAAGCCGAACCCAGAATTTGTTCATTTACCAGCGGTTCGGTGATGCGCTGAAGTCGGTTCGTATCCAAAGCATAAGTCATCGGCACAATCAAATCTACAATGCCCTGACGAGCCCAAACTTCCCAATTTTGCTGAATTTTGTAAATCCGCTGACTTTCTGGGTGCGGAAATACTGCCACCGACAGAATTGTGCGCGGATAATTCTGCCGCAAAAGCTGAGAAACTTCAGCTACAAAACTATTAATTTGATTAGTTTTAAACTCAACCCACTGCCGCCACAAACTGCCGTTCCTGGGGGAAATATTCACGGGATCTGCACCAGTCAACTGCCTGAATTGCTGCCTCGCAGCAATACCATAACCGTAAGTAAAATTCGCATTGTCATCTTGAAAAGGATAGCGAATATAGTCTAATTGCACCCCATCTACTTTGTAGTTATTGGCAATTTCGTTGACTATTTGTAGCAAATAATTCCGCGCTTCCGGGTTCGCAGGGTCGAGATAAAATTTACCATCGTTAGGATTTTGCGTGCGTCCTTTATTGTCAATATTTGCCCACTGTGGATGGGCGGAAAGTACCGGGCCTGGATAAGAGCTAGGCTGGCCAATTAAAGTATTGTGGCGCTTATTTCCTGTGGCAAAAACCCAAACCCAAGCGTGCAGTTCCATGCCTCGATCGTGAGCTAATTTAACCGCAGATGCCAGGGGATCCCAGCCAACAGTCAGGGGATTTTGTTGCGGTGCAACTTGACTGGGATAGATCGTATATCCGGCATTCAAAGTTTCAAAGAAAACGGTATTGATCCCGGCGGCGGCGAGTCGATCGAACACTGCGGCCAAACCCTGTTCTGAACGCGCTGCGACGATCGTCCCGCGATCGAGCCAAACCGCCCGAATTTCCGCCCCAACCCGCTGTCCTTCCTTCGGGTAATTTTCCCACAGCAACTGCCGCGCTTCCACCCACTGCGATCTCGCCTCCGCGTAGTTTTGCTGTTGCAGGAGTTGGTCGAAAGTTTGCAAAACCTGCCGCGCTTGGGCGATCGCCCGCACCCTGATCGCTTGCAGAACAGGGGGGCGGTTGGTTGTGGGGCCGCCTCCGCCCTGTTCTGCAGCCACCAGTTGAGGGGAGGTAGCAGCATTGAGATTGATGGCGGTATTCGCTGAATTAGATGCTGTCAGGGCGCTTTCAAACCGGCCGAGGAGGTTAGTGAGTTCTTGGCGCATCAAGTACGCTTCAATGCTGACGATCGGCTTATTAGAATTTGGCTGCACGTCCAAACCCGCCGGTGCCGACTGATCCGAAGGGTCTGTAAAAGTTGCAGGTACTGGATCGGAAAGCGAGCCAGAGGGAGAAAGTCGGCTCAGCGGGGTAGTACGTGGCAAACTAGGGCTGTTTCTAGTGACTCTGGAGGGGGGAGTTGGCAGTGGGGTCGCGGCCGCAGTGGGCGGCGCTACAGGCCCAGAAGCGATTGTGCCTCCCCAGCGGGCGATCGAGGCTTGCAGCCAAGCCTTATCTACATTTGCCGAACCGTCGCTACCCCAGCGCCAGCCGAGATAGGTAGCGCGATCCGTGGCGATTGCTGCTGAGGAACCGGAACTATCTTTCCAAGTAGCAATAGTTTGACTGTTCGCATCAGCCGGAATCAAGACACCGCCTTGGACTGAGGTATTTTGTTGGACAGCGGGTATCCAATTGCTAGAAGCGGTGCAGGCGAGATCCCGACAGCGGCTGCGTGGTTGTGGCGTCGCTGGCTGGGTTAACGGAAAAGCCCAATACGCCCCAAGGAGCGATCGCAAAGATTGGCGCACCAAGGCCGGGGAACTGCGGCCGACGGGGCCCGAAGCAATCAAGCGGCCACCCTGGGAGGCCCAAGCTTCTAAAACTTTAATTTGTGCCGGAGTCAAAGTTTCAATGTTGGGCAAAAACAGCACGTTAACGCCTGTTAAATCCGCCGTACTTTTGATTTCTTCGAGATTGATTGGTTTGTAAGCAATGCCGCTTTCCCAGAGGCGCGTGGTAATCTTTACCCAGTCGGGAGAATTCTCGGAACTGCGAACAACGCCCAGAACTACTTCTGCGAAACTCGGAGAGGGAAATAGGATGAAGAGATTGAGTAATGTACTCGCTATAGTTCCAATTAAGACTTTTTGCAAGAAAGTGAAAAAGCGAATTTTTTGAGCCTGGGAGCAGGCATCAGGCATTTGATCGGGCTTTTTGATTTGTTGCATCATAAAATAAGAGAATTACCCAGCGCACCGTTTCGGAAAATTTCAATAACAATTAAGATCGATCGATCCGCACCATACAATTTTCTATCCTGCCCTGCAACCTGAATCAGGAAAAAGTGCGATCGATCGATTTTAGATTTTAGATTTTAGATTTTGGATTTTGGATTTTAGATTTTGGATCTATTCCTCATGACAGTTGACAGTTGACAGTTGACAGTTGACTGTTGACTGTTGACTGTTGACTGTAAGCTGTCCGGCATCTAAATTGTATTTTGGGTTTTTCAATCCAAATGCACGCAGATTTTAATCTAATATCGTTTGCGGTTGCATCGGTATTGTTCAAATGTCCAAATGTCCGAACTGTCAACTGTCAACTGTCAACAGCCAACAGCCAACTGTCAACAGTCAACAGTCAACTGTCAACAATTTTCTAAGTTGCAGCTTCATTCACCGGGAATCTATCGATTAACTGCATCGCCCGACAAGCATTCCTCCGCAAAGAATCGGAAACATGAGGAACATGAGGAATCTGAGACAAGAAATCCAAAGTCCGGCGCAAAATCCGCACCACATCCCCTTCATCCAAACTCGTATGGCTTATCAGTTCCAGCCATTCAACGCCCAGAGCCCACTGTTCGACCAAAGTCACTAAATCCCGTTCCAGCCAAATCGGGATTGCAGCTTCATGACGGTACTGCACTTGAAACAATCGGCGACGCAAGCCTTTTTGTAGATTGTCCAAAGGTGCCAAAACTTCCGGCGACAGCGAGTAGTGAGTCCAACTGTCTGGCCTGGAAACTTCTGTAACTAAGGCCGCGCAAGCAGCAGCGAGGTGGTGGGGGTCGAGTTCGTCAAATTCCGCAGACATCAGGGACAAACCCAGCCACAGTTCGTTATCGCCGCGAATGGCGGCGCAAGCTTGGCCCAAGATTGTGGGTACCAACCTGTCGGAGGAGTCATCTCGGTTCCCATGTGCCGAAACTACTCTTTCCAAGCAGCCGAAATTCAGCAAGATATCGATTAAGTTGAGAAATTGCTCCCAGTAGCGAGCTCGTTGCTTTTCTAACTCTTGTTCGCTTTTGCGGATTTCTTTTTTCAATTCTTCCCGGCGGCGCTGGCGTTTGAGCAAAGTACCGGGATTCCCCCATTGTAGAACCGGGTGAATTTCTAGCTTAGCTTCTACGGCTGCGATTTTCTGCTGTTGCTCGATCGCCTCTGGGCTCGGTTCCGGTGTCGGCAATTGTGGGATCGATTGAGCAATTGCAGCAGTTTCTTCATTTGCCAAGCGGCACTGGCCGAGTCTCAGGGGCATTTCCGACGGCGGGTTCAAGGTATCTGCAACGCTCAAGCGAGGTAATTCGGCGTGCAAGGTAGCGACATCGCTAATGGCGACGACATACCAACGGTTATCTTTCCCCAAGCACACCAAATTTGGTGCTTGGCCAGAACCTGCGATTTTGGCAACCAATACGGCGGGTACAGGAGTTGTGTGCGATCGTTTGGCTGTCGGAACGTGTTTACCTTTGAGACTCAGAACCGTTCCGAGCACTGCAAAAGCCACAGCTACGGACATCTCCTTAAATCTGGCTTCTTCAGCTTGCTGCAATAGAGTTTTCAGCAAACGTTTGTCTTCTTTGAGTCTTCCCTGCAATTTTTCGTAATGAGCGAGCTCTTTTTCCAGGGTGGAGACATTTCCTCCCGCTGCCAGGGACTGTTCAAGCACCGCCAATTCTGCTTGCAATCCGTCTAATTCTTCTTGCTGCGGCTGCAAGTACAAGGTAGAAAGGTATTGACCGAAACTCCGCTCTACCAACTCTTGAGCTTCGTCGAGAGTGTGTGTTTGCAGCAAATTCAGCACCATGCCGTAGCTGGGAGTAAACTGACTGGCGAGGGGGTCGGCTTTGGCTGTTGCCAAATACGAGGCTTCTTTTGCGCCTTCAAAGCGCGTCTGAACTGCAACCACGTGCCCCAGCTTGTCCATGCCCCGCCGACCCGCCCGACCGGCCATTTGCAGGAATTCTGAAGCGTTTAGCAGTCGGTGTCCCTTGTCCGTGCGCTTGGACAGGGTGGAAATGACTGTGGTGCGGGCGGGCATATTAATCCCGGCGGCTAGGGTTTCGGTGGCAAATACGACTTTGATCAAACCTCTCCCAAAGAGTTCTTCTACTAAACCTTTCCAGGCTGGCAAAATGCCTGCGTGGTGGGCGGCGATGCCTTTTAAAAGTGCTTCTTTTTGACCGAAGCGTTCTGCTTCTGGGTTTCGCTGTAAAAAATCGTCAATGATGCGTTTGAGTTCGGCTGTTTCGGCTTCGTTAACTAGGGAGAAATTGCCGACTTCTGCGACTGCTTGGTCGCACCCGCGACGGCTGAAGATGAAGTAAATTGCTGGTAACATATCTCGATCGTCCAACCGAGCCAAAACATCGGTCAAACTCGGAGTGGGGATGCTGCCTCTTTCTACTTTTTGCTGCTTCTTTTTGGGGACTAACCGGACATTCGCTCTTTTGCCGGTCTCGTCTAGTAGGGGAAATATCCCTTTTTGGTTGGCGAAGTGGAATTGCAGCGGTACTGGCCGAAAGTCTGAGTAGACGAGTTCTGTGGGCCCGTGGACTTTGTTAATCCAGTCTGTGAGTTGGTCGCTATTGGCAACGGTTGCTGAGAGGGCGAGCAGTTGAATTTCGCTCGAACAGTAGATGATCGATTCTTCCCAGACGGTACCACGCTGGCGATCGTTCATGTAGTGACACTCGTCGAGTACCACGGTTTCGACTCCGGTGAGGGAAGTACCGACTTCTCCGATCGGCGTGCCGTAGAGCATATTCCGAAATATTTCGGTAGTCATCACCAAAATCGGCGCATCTCGATTGACGGAGATGTCGCCCGTGAGCAAACCTACGTTGTCGTCTCCAAATTGACTGCGGAAGTCGCGCAGCTTTTGGTTAGAGAGTGCTTTGAGGGGTGTGGTGTAGAAGACGCGCCGCCCTCTGGAGAGTGCTTGATGGATGGCGTATTCCCCGATTAACGTTTTCCCAGAGCCTGTGGGAGCACACACGACAACGGATTTACCTGCATCGAGGGCGGCGATCGCCTCTCTCTGAAAGTTATCTAGCTCGAATGGAAATATGGTCTTCAGATCCAGCTCTGGGCGGTTCTGGGCAGTGTCTGGCACAAGGATTATTATAAGGTTGCAGGATAAGTATGCTTAAATCTTGCTGAAAGCAAGTCAGCAGAGGACTGTATTGATTTTAGACCAACGCCCGCAAATCGGCTATTAAGGAATAAGTCTGTTG
>NZ_JAUBPI010000008.1:54718-107055 GCF_036700645.1 Microcoleus sp. S36b_A4
GCAGTTGGCAGTTGGCAGTTGGCAGTTGGCAGTTGGCAGTTGGCAGTTGGCAGTTGGCAGTTGGCAGTTGGCAGTTGGCAGTTGACTGTTGGCAGTTGGCAGTTGGCAGAAGAAATAAAAAAAATTGTGCCTTCTTCCCTCTTCCTGACATCCGTTACATCCGTTACATCCGTTACAGAATCCGTTGCCGAACTTCCCTCTTCTTTCTCTATGATTCCAGTTATTTCGACTATTCCTCTGGTGCAGCTTGCTTCGGGCGATCGACTTTCACTGCAAGTCTATCAGTTTCAAGGTGCGATTCCGGGCAAAAAAGCTTATCTGCAATCTAACCTCCACGGCGCTGAGATTAGTGGTAATGCGGTTATTTACCAATTAATTGAGTTTTTAAGGTCTTTGGACAGCAGCCAGTTAAGCGGGGAAATTTGGCTGGTTCCGGTTTGCAATCCTGTGGGTGTAAGTCAGCGATCGCACCATTTTTCTCCTGGTCGCTACAATCTTTATGATGGGGTAAATTGGAACCGGATTTTCTGGGATTTTGAAAAGCAAGGGGAAGATATTCTGGGTTTTGCTAATTCTCACATTCACCTCGATGCCGATACTGTCAAAGTTAATTACAGAAAAGCGATTGCTTTGAGTTTTGCGAAAGAGTTGGCAAAAATTAATGCTCCTAGTTGCCGCCCCTACAGCGAACTTTACCGATATCAGCTACAATCTTTGTGTTTGGATGCGGATTATGTGCTGGATTTGCACAGTTCTACGAATCAAAGTTTAGATTATCTTTACTGTTTTAATTCCCGCGAGGAGAGTGCGAAAGCTTTGTTGCTCGATCGCGCTATCTTGATGAATGAGTACGACGGCGATGCTTTTGACGAGGCGTTTCTCAAGCCTTGGCTGGCTTTGGAGAAGGTTTTGGCCCAGTTGGGAAGTGCGATCCACTTTGATGTGGAAGCTTGGACTTTAGAATTAGGTTCGGGGATGGAAATGAATCCCGATTCGGTGGCGAATGGCTTGCGGGGCATCAAAAATTACTTGGCAAGTAAGGGTTTATTGAAAATAGATGGATTTCCTCTGCCGGAAACTGTGAATCATCAAGTTATTTTTACCCCCAAGAATTCGGTGTTCAAATACTACGCGCCGGCGGGCGGGATGATTCAAAATCGAGTTCTATTGGGGAGTTATGTCAAAAAGGGCGATCGGCTTTATCAAATTCTCAGCTTTAATAAGAATGGGGAATTTCCGAGTTTGGTTGATGTTTTTGCTGAGTCGAATGTTTTCATTTTTGATGTTTCGACCAATCAGTCAGTAAATCAAGGAGAGTATGTGTTGTCGGTGATGGCAGATTGAGAATACTAAGAAACCGCGATTTTGTAGGGGCGGTGCCAAGAATGCCCGCCCCCTCCCACTCAAGATTAGTCCCAGCCGAAGTCTCGATCGCACAATTCGGCTAGTCTTTGGTTGTGCGATCGAAAATATGCTCTCAATTGCTCGTATACTGTCTCGCTGATGGGGGGATATTGGGTGGCGTTGTATTTTTCGTAGGTTTGTAGTTGGTGTGGCGGTAAATCTAGAAATTCTAAGACGCTGTTGTATGTGCCGAAGGGATTGGTATATAAGTCTTCGCTTTTGAGGATTAAAAGTTGTGATTTGGGAAAAAGTTTTATCCAGGCTGGGAGTTGATCGGCGTAAATGCCGCGGGTTAGATAGCTGTGGTGTTGGTGTTCGTAACTGTAGTAGTTTGGGTTGGTTTGGAGTTTTTCTATTTCGCCTTTGAGTCTTTCGGGCTCGGCGGCGATCGCACTTTCTAATGATAGGGATTCGTAGCCTATTTTGATATAGTAATAATAGTGGGAGATTGCGCGTTCTACTGGGTTTCTCAGCAGGGCGATTATTTTAACTTTCGGACATAAATCATAAATTCGCTGGGGAACTTGGGGGTGACAGATGTAGTAGGGGCTGGCTTCTCCGGTTAGTAGATTTTGGCTTGTTTGGGGCTGGGGAAATTGGGCATAGTACCAGTCTGGGCTTTTGTCGAATTTTAAGTCGAAGTAATGGATTTCTTTTTGGGCGGCGGGGGCGATTTGGGGATGTTGGATTAAGTAATTGTACAGGGATGTTGTGCCGCCTTTTTGGGCGCCGATGATGATGAAGTCTGGAGGTTTGGAGGGTTGTTTCATGGGTGGGGATGGTAGGTTTATATTTTGCAATTGTACTGACAGTGTTTCGGATTTGGCATTTGTACCGATAGTCCGCCGGGGGGGCAAACGAAAATTCGATCGCACTTGGGGGCATTACCACAATTTGATCGCACTTGGAGGCATTACCACAATTCGATCGCACTTGGAGGCATTACCACAATTCGATCGCACTTGGAGGCATTACCACAATTTGATCGCCCAATTTACATTTGAGCGCACGGATACGCCTAATTACAATTCGATCGCCCACTCTACATTCTAGATTCCGGTGGTTGAAACCGAGCCTAAACAAACAAAGCCTGCAAGGGATGGGCAATACGTTGGATAAGATCGCGATCACTGTTTTTGGGTGATCAAATTCACTCGCGCTCTTGGTACTGACATTTCTATTTAACTCGATTAGAGTGGAGTTAGGGAACTCTCATCCTTGCGGGGCAAATCTTTCTCTGAAAAATATATTATCGGTGGCGATTTTGCTTGGGGGTTTGTGGGTTTTATTTTTCAGCCAAGGTACAGATTTAAATTTGTGCAAGAGGCTGATATGCAAGTTGCAAAAAATGGGAACAATAAAGATGGGATTGTACTGTCGAGCAGTAAGTACCAGCAATACCATCTCTGAAATTATTCAGGAAGGCGTCAATGTTTAAGAGCAAATTATCCAGAGTTATCGTATCCCTGCTGCGGCGGATTGCTGGTGTTACCAGATCCGGGGCCAAGCGGCTGATGAGAGCAATGCTGCAAACCCTGATGGCTATGGGCCGGAGGGCGAGACTGCCGGTGGCGGGGTTTGTGCTGCCCACGGTGACGATGGTGTTGCTGGTAGTGATTTTGTTGACTGTGGCGATTACCCTGCGATCGTTCGATCGGGCGAATACGGCGCGTAACGTGCGCGTGAACCAGCAGGTGCTGGCGGCCGCGACTCCCGCGCTCGATCGGGCGAAAGCTAAAATTGAATATATGCTGCGGGAAGACCCGCAAAGACCAACGGCGACTCCATCCGATGCAGAAATGTACCGGATAATGTCCTCTTATGATGCCACAAATGACTTTTATACTTTTGGGGACGAGAAGCGACTGATCCTGAGAGCGTCTCTTACGGGCGCTCCAAACCTTACCAACCCTAATGATGACCCACAATTAGGGCTTTTGATCGGCACACCTGCAAGGGAAAACGAGGCGCTAAATACTGCCTGGAGATATCCCGTCGATACGAACAACGACGGCAAATTTGACACTTTTACTCTTTACGGAATATACTTTCGCACCCCAAAAACGCAGAGACCGAGAAGGGAACTGGATGCCAGAACACCCCCAATGCAAACAGGAAGTCTCAACCCAGCTTGCACCCAAGGAGAAGGAACAGTTGCAAGTTTGGTGGGCGACTCGGGCTGGGAGAGAAGAAAGGGTAGGCTCCAGAAAAGTTTCTTTGTTTACACGGTTAACGTACCCATAACCGCTACAGATATCACAGCGAGCGCGTTGGATGCTAATCAATATCAAGCTTTCCAGGGAACTCCCAGCATATCTGCCCTAGAATACCAGCAAGACCAAAGCCGCATTCCCCTCAGCAACAATGCAGTTGTGTATGAAGACGATCTAGATATATCTCCCGGACCTCCGCTAAACCTAAACGGGCGGATACTTACAAATAGCAATTTATTGGTATCGGGTTTGAGCGCTCCCGGAAGCATAAGACTATTTCAAGTCAGCAGCCAGCAATCTTGTTTTTACGATAGAGAAAATAGCAAAATTGTTGTAGGAGGTAATGTAGTAAACGGGACTGCCAGCTCAGCGATTACAAATGCCGTAGCAGTAGATCTTTTCCACAGCATTAACAACCCAAACCCCCCGGGTTCAGACGGGGTGACAATTAACAATGCTACCAATCAATCTGTTAACGACAACATTCTTCGGGTACTGTACAACAACAACGCTTATTCCGCTCGGTTAAATGCGCTGGTACAAGGTCAAATGCAAGCAGATACAACAGGTGCGACTGACCCGGTTTCCGTTCAGCAAGCGCAGGACGCCCCCAAAAGTCAGACTCGCGCTCAAGCGCTGGAAGATTATTTTAAAGAACGGCTGCGGAAAGTTCCTTTTGCAGAAGCACCCCTCGGAAGCAACGGAGGAGTAGTTCCAGGAGTACCCCTTACTTCTTACATTCAAGGCAGTGGGAATAGCCTGAGACCCAGTAATAATAATTGGAGCTTTCCTGTTACTGAAACGGCACCTGGCGTAGGTAGTACCGCAGGACCGACTACTCTCACGATCCGTCCGGCTCAGCTACCATCACGAAATCCCGCTGATATAGATCCTGGTAGCGACGAACAAAATTTGGGGGAAAGAGTCGTCGTTGGTAACAACTTGCCTGCACAGCGCTGGAATGGCACCAGCTTTGTCAGTGACGAGCAACAGGTAGACAGCACAACTACCTGGACAGGAGGAGGCCGATTTCGCACCCGCACACCGCAAGGAACCAAACTTGCTGACGTGGGAGCAACGGGTCGCGGCAACGGTACAGGGGAAACACCACCCCCCACAACTGCTCCAAATCCTCCTTACAGAGACGGTTTCTGGGAAAAAGCAGCGGCTGAAATACCGAGAACTTTCTTGGACAGTGTTGGTGGTCTGCGGGTAATTACCAGCGCCGGAGTGTACGATCGCACCAACTCTTTCCTGCCTCCGCCCAGTTGGATAGATCCTGTTGCTGGCACCTTGAGAAGTGGCCCAGCATCCGTGACTGTAAACCCTCCCGCTATCAATACTTACGACGACCCAGAAACTCCGGCGCCGGCTGTGGAGCAGTACCCTGTAGTGTGGCCAGACTCGATGCCGATGTCACCCTTGGGGCCGGGGTCTCAAGTGTATAACAACAGTAATGTGGTGGTAAATGGTATTGCTGCTGGAACTTGGGGAAACTGGAACGCTGCTTGGTCGTCGGCCCCCGCGGCTCCGGCTCTGCCAGACGCCACGAACCTGCCAACTGCACAGAACAATCCTAATTTTGTTCGTGAAAACGCTGCGACAGCTCGCCAATTTGCCAAAGGCGACTTGCGGATGCGGGCAACAGCAGTTTATCACTATGCAAACAGTGGCTACGATCCAACAACGCTAGCAGCCGCACCAATAGGAACCCAACCACAGCAAACCCCCCTAGCTTGTATCAGCAGCTACTACGACCCCAGTAACGCTTCAACAGCGAGAAACATCACCACCACAGGACTGCTGCCGGATGTCAGCGGACAGGGAGCAGCCGCACCCATTGTGGTAAGTGGCACGCTACCGACACTGGGAACACGGCAGGCATTTATCGGCTCGAACAACGGCATCACCTACGGCCCTCCGACCAGACCGCGACCTGGTGGTAATTCTACTCCGAACCCCGCTACAGGCTTGCTGAGCGGTAGTGGAGATACAATTTTGGAAACCCAGGCAAACTTGGTCTTCCCGGACGGTAGGTTTGCCAATGGGCCGTTGAGAACCGCCCTCCAAGTCCCAGCAGCCCAGCGCACGCTAGCACAAAATGCAGCTATTGACTCTACTAATTGCGCGCTACAGATTCTTGATGGTACTATCGGTGCTCCTAATCCGGCACAGATTCCCCACGGGGCAATTCAAGAAGTAGCATTTTTGAACGGCAGAGAAGTCAAGGCGATCGACCGCGACAACCTGGCCAGTAATAATGTTAACGAAGCCTTTACCCTCAGCAGTCCCCTGCCTGCCAATCCCCAAGCAGCAACTTTAACAGGCAATTACGACCAGCCCCTAGAAGAACGGCAACCCCTAGAAATTCGGGCTACTCAGTTAGACCTCAATGCCTTGCGCGGGCAAAACATTGCAGGGCCCAACGCTACTCCACCCGAGTGGTTGCTGCCCAACAGCGGGATTATCTATGCCAGCCGAGATGACGCATTGCCAGATCGCAGCGCTAGATTCGCAAATCCTGCCCAAAGCACAACAGTCAGTCCTACAGACAACCTGCTCGACCCCACCCGCAAGCCTAACGGCATTGTCTTGATTAACGGACAGCAGCTATTTCGCGGCGGCGCAACCCCCACACGACCAAATAACATCAATGCTGTAGTCAGAGAAAAAGGGCTAACATTGGTATCAAATTTGCCGGCTTACATCCAAGGAGCCTTTAACCTTCACGGCACCATTCCGGCTCCTGCTCCGGGTGTTCCACCCAATAATAATCCTGTGCCCGTGGAAGAGTTTACGCAGCTAGTCAATCCAACTTGGACAAATTTTTACGGACGCACACAAAATCAGCTTGACCCCAACTTTGCCTGCCGTGCGGGCGACCCGAGGCTCCCAAACTGCACCACGGGCGACTTCTGGAGACCTGCAAATATACTGGCAGATGCAGTCACCCTGCTATCACAAAGTTACCGTTTTGGCTTCCGCAACGAAGGAGATTTTGACCTGAGAAACAATGCAGGCGCGGCTGCTGTGTTGCCCCGCCGACAGCAAGGATTTTTCAATAACAACTTTGTGACTAACGGACTTTCCAGCGGGGCGTTTTCAAATAACGGCAATTTAGTGGGTACACCGAATGCTCCCCTACCAGCGCTAACAGACATTACCTACCAGACTCCTGCTCTCCCGCTATCGAGTTCTTACTTCAACAACTTTGTCACTCCGATCCAGCGGCGCGGGAATTTCCCAGAGTACGTGATGGAAACTTGCATAAAACTGCCGGTGGCTGCGTGTACGAATAATGACTGGTTTGTCAATCCTCTGGCAGCAGCACCAATCTCCGCAACCGATGCAATCACAATTATTCCTCCTGCTGCTCCCACTTATGCAACACCTACTAACAATGCTTCTTTTTATCAAGCTGGGTCAACGGTTGATCCCCCACTGCCAGCATTGCAGCGATTCCCCCGCCGCGTGGCTTTTCTGAGAAACCCCACCACTACTCCGCCCGCCAACCAGTTGGCAACCCCCGCCGCTCCCCAGCCTTTAGGGATTGCTGCAGGAGGAGCGATCGTACCAGGTGCCGCCGGTGCTAATACCAGACCTAATTCTCTGTGGTTTGCCGGAAGTAATGGGCCTGCTGTCAACTTCGATAACGTCAGTGCTCCCTATGTCGTCAACCCCACCACCATTCCTCCCAACACCAGAGACGGAGCAAATGTACTACTACCAGCTTTAACGATAGCATCACCACCACCAGCCACTAGCGGATTGCAGCCACTATTGCTTCCAGTCCCGCAGATCCAAACTTTGTCATCAGCAGCTAATCCTCCAGGCGGGAATATCATGCCCAGAGGGACAACTATTGCCAGAAATACAGGATGGATAGCCCAGGCTGTAAATACCACCTTCAATCTGATTGTCGGAGCGGGTGACACTCCTTCACGGACACTCAATGCCAACACCGGAGACTTTAACGGCGGCTTGCAAAACTTGCCCCGATTCTTGGAAAGCTGGAATAACGGGGGATTCGCTACCAACATCCGAGGCTCTTTCATTCAGCAAAACCGCAGTGCCTTAAGCACTGCACCCTACCAGCCAATTTTGTCGGCCCCGGCATTAGTGAGCCTGTTTCAGCTTCAAGTAGGGGGCCCTTTTCCTGCGCCTGCAAGTATCACAAATACGTACAACACCGATGCTGGGGCGGGGTTGATTCCCTACTTTAGCCCGCCCCTCCGGAACTGGGGTTATGACGTGGGCTTGCTTTCTCAGTCGCCTGATTTGTTTACGCAAAGATTCACCACTCCTGCGACAAGGACTCAGCCTGCTGAATATTTCCGGGAAGTACCTCGCAATGATAATTGGGTAAAAACTCTCATGTGCGGAGTTGTAGCTCCCAATCAGCCGAATGGGGGTCAGATCGCGACTGCTCTGAGAAGTAACTGCCCCACTTAACCCTCTAACTTTCTGCCGCGCAATTACTGGAGTCCTACTTATGACTGAGCAAAACCAACACGAAAATTTATCCCAGCCGCGAGACGGTGGCTACACGATTATCGAGTCGTTGGTAGCGATGATTGTAGTTTCGGTGCTGATGATCGCGATCGCCCCTGTGATGGCCTTCTCAGTAGCGACTCGCGTACAAGCGCGGCGGATGGAACTCGCCACCCAGGTGGCTACAGCTTACATCAACGCTCTGAGAGTGGGGGCGATCAGACCTCCAACTAATCAACGACCTACGATCGGTTTTCCTGCCCGAGATACCTCTTTTGGTACTGCTCCTGCTCCTGCTCCTGCTTCTACAAACCCTCAGAGTAATTTGTACTGCGTTAACTTGGATGAAAACCCAGGTTGTACTGGCAGCAAGGAGTTTTTTGTTCAAGGTGTTTGGCGAAATCCCGCTAATACAACCAATGATCCGACAACAACAGGCTATGAGCTGACTGTGCGGGTTTACCGCGCGGATGGGTTTACCGGAGCTACGATGAAAACTGAACAGCAATCAGTTGCTAATTCCGGTCTTGGCAATCCTCAAGCGCCTTTGGTGGTAATGAAAACACAAATTCCCCCTACTACACAAGGAACTGCGTCCGCGCGTCAGGCATTATGTTCTCAACTTAACTCTCCCTCGAACCCTATAGGAGTTAACACCACTCTCTGCCGTTAATCAAAGCCGTGTTATCAAATCATAATCGCTCCCCCCATTTGACAAAGGAAAAAGTCAAAATGAAAACTTTACTCAGGTTGCTTCTAAAAAGTCAGCACCAACGAAACCGCTCAGGGCCAGTTCAAACAGAAAAGGGCATGACTCTGGTCGAGCTATTGGTCGGAGCGATTATGGCATTTTTAATCATCACCCCGATGCTGGGTTTTGTAGTTGATATGCTGAATACCGACAGGAGGGAACAAGTCAAGGCAAACACCGAGCAAGACATTCAGGCGGCGGTTGATTTCATTGCTCAAGATTTAAATCAAGCTATTTATATTTACGATAATGACACCATCAATAATGCCGCTACCGATGGAACTCCAGGTATCAGAAATCAACTGCCAAATCCGACTGGGGGAACTCCTATTCTCGTTTTCTGGAAACGGCAGCAGGTTAGAAATGCTGTCTCTGTTAATACTGATCCGGCTACTCGCGTACTGCCAATAAATTGTACTCCAGCTACTTGCAACGACACCTATGTACGGTCTTTAGTTGCTTACTATTTGGTTAGAGAAACCCTTCCTCCTAACTCTATTTGGTGTCAGCCGTCAGGAGTCAATTGCCCATCCCGCATAGAGCGCTATGAAATTAGAGAGGGCGTGCGAAATCCCGGCTCAACCACTCCTGCCACATTCTACTACAACAATGCCCAGGCTAATCAAAGTCAACAAGTAAGCCCAGCTTTTAACTCAAATTTTGACTTGAGCCAACCACGGCGGAATGTGACAACTACAGCGGGATTCGCAAATCCAAGTTTTACGGGGCAAAATCCTCAAGTGCTGGTCAATTACATAGACCACACTCAGAAGGTATTGTTAGGAAATGAATGTGTTACTGCTCTAGGCAATCCGACTGTTACATTACCAGGGGCAGCGGCACCAACCGCAGTCGGAGAAAACACTCTAAAAGTAACAGATCCAAATACAAATACAAATAGCTTCTACGCTTGTGTAGATACATCGAGAAACTTAGCCAGAGTTACTATCCGAGGAAACAGCCTGCGTCGTCTTCAAGATAGTAATGTTCCTTCCAGCGCCGACAATGCGGCATATTTCCCAACAGCAAGCGTGCAAGTACAAGGTCTAGGCGCGCAAGGAAACTAACTGATGCCTGAAACACATTTACGAATCGCCGGTCGCCGATAAACAATAGGATAGTACAATGAAAACCCCACCAATATTATTAAAACTTTTGCATAACTCTGCTGCCAAAGCCAGCCCTAAATTCAACAAAACTGCATCCAGCAAGGGCGATGGAGGATTCACACTTCTAGAAGTGCTGGTGATAGCGTTGATCGTAGGTATATTAAGCTCGATCGCCGCTCCAAGCTGGGTGGCATTCATCAACCGACAAAGAGTTCGCACCGTGAACGATCGCGTCCTCCAAACCTTGCGAACTGCACAAAGCGAAGCAAAGCGAACTAAGCGCGATGTCATAGTTATATTCAATCCTACTCCGGCTACTGACCCACCAACAGCTACAATTAACATAATAGATTCCACCCAAAACCCTCCGATACAAACTCCTCCCATACAAACAATGACGTTCGATGCTGGAGGCGAAATCAAACAAGGACAGGTTACACTTTCCACGAATGCACCGGCTGCAACCCCTGCCCACTCAATCACTTTTGACTACCAGGGTAATCGCGTAAATACAAATCAATTTGTAGTAACCGTTGCTCCTGCGGGCGGCGGTACACAGCAGTGCGCGATCGTGGAAACGATCATAGGAGGCATGAGAACTGATGAAGGAGCACCATGTAACTAACTGAGCGTCGATGATAGCTTTCAATAAATTTAATCTTAATCTCTAACAGCAATTCCGCATAAGTTCTGAATTGCTAAAATCTATTAACTTAATTTTTTTTTATATTTCAAATCCTATTAAAACAGTCAAAAAATGCAGCTAGAACTAAAACAAATAATCATCCAGCCAGGAAATCAACTATTACTCAAAAACATAACCAGGCCGATGTTTGAAACCCTACTAATATCATTTCCGGTAACACCGGAATGATTTTGACCGTTGACGGTTGACGGTTGACAGTGAACCGTCAACCGTCAACAGTGCACTCGAATTTACTATTCCGATGCTAACGAATTTGATATTATAACTGCTTAACTAACCAAGCGATCGCCCCTTCAACATCAGCAACCTGCTCAACATCCGCAATCGGCGGCCGCTGCACCATCACCACCGGAATTCCCAGTTCCCTAGCCGCCAAAATTTTCGCATAAGTAGCACCACCGCCGCTGTTTTTACTAACAATAGTATCAATCTGATATTCTAATAATAATTGACGCTCATCTTCCAAAGAAAAAGGCCCCCTTGCTAATAACAATTTACCATTAGGAATAGGAGAATTGAGTGCCGGAGGATCGATCGCCCGCATCAAAAACCAAATAGCATCCAAACCAGCAAAAGCAGCCAATTCCTGCCTACCAATAGTCAGAAACACCCGCTGAGACAGCCCTAATAAAGCCTTTGCAGCCTCCGAGTGGCCCGCAACATCAATCCAGCGATCGCCCTCCACCCTCTCCCAAGGAGGACGCACCAGCATCAAATAGGGCACATTACACTCAGCAGCAGCAACAGCAGCATTAGCAGAAATCTGAGCCGCAAACGGATGAGTAGCATCGATTAAGAAGTCGATCGGGCGATCGTCTCCGTTGGCGTAGCCCCCGTAGGGGCGGGCTGCGCGATCGAGCAAAAACTCCGCCAGCCCAGCCGCCCCACCAAACCCTCCAATTCGCACCGTACCCGTTTTTGGGGTAAAAGGCTGTTGAGTGCGTCCTGCCAGCGAAGATACCACCTCTATTTCAGCAATTTGAGACGCTCTTACCGCCAGTTCAGCAGCATCCCCCGTCCCGCCCAAAATTAGCAACCGTTTTTTCACCAAATTAGTCCTAATAGCAATTTAATGTGAATTTGCACATATCTCGATCCCCCTAAATCCCCCTTAAGAAGGGGGACTTTGAGAAGAATCTTGTCCCCCCTTTATTAAGGGGGGCGCCAGGGTGATCGGATTCTATGCAACCTCATAAAAAATTGGTATAACTTATCCAAGCAACGCCCGCAATTTGGGTTAATAATATGTTTAGTAAAGTTTAAACCGCCAACAACAATGATTCGCTCACTTTTGACATTTTTCACAGTATTAATTGTAACCGGGTTAGTATGGTTGGGAAATATCGGCCCCGTTGCCGCACAAGTACAACCAACAGATATCACCGATCCTCAACAGGAATTGGGAGAACTCGTTCAAAAAGCTTTTGAAGCTACAAATGAAGGCAAGTTTCCCGTCGCTGAAACTTTTTGGACTCAAATCATTGACAAATTTCCCTCACAAGCGGCCGCTTGGAGCAACCGAGGCAACTCTAGAGTCAGCCAAAACAAACTACAAGCCGCTATTACCGACTACGAAAGAGCGATCAAGCTAGCACCCGACGCCCCCGATCCCTACCTCAACCGCGGCACCGCCTTAGAAGGTTTAGGACGCTGGGAAGAGGCGATCGCCGACTACAATCATGTACTAGAATTAGACTCCCAAGATCCAGCCGCCTACAACAACCGAGGCAACGCCGAAGCAGGTTTAGGAAAATGGGAACAAGCAATAGCCGACTACAGCAAAGCCTTTGAACTAGCCCCCGAATACGCATTTGCCCGCGCCAACCACGCCCTCGCACTTTATCAAAACGGGCAAACAAAAGAAGCAATTCGCAACATGAAAAACATCGTCCGCAGATACCCCCAATTTGCCGACATGAGAGCCGCCCTCAGCGCCTGTCTTTGGGAAGCCGGAAATCGCGGCGAAGCTGAAAGCAATTGGGTAGCAGCCATCGGCCTCGACTCCCGCTACAAAGACCTCGATTGGGTTGCCAATAACCGCCGCTGGCCACCACTTGCAGTCAGTGCATTAGACAAATTCTTGCACTTAAAATAATCTCACAACGCCAATGAAAAATTGCGAGCATCCCGATAATTGTGGCATATAATTCCTCAAAGGGATGATCCAAAAACTTGTCAAATGTCACCCGAAGATATATAGCAATCCTCGCATCATTTGTGAATTTCTTCTTACTCCCTCCCCTTGATAAGGGGAGGGTTGGGGTGGGGTCAAACCTTTACGACTCCTGCAAGGATTGCTATAGCAAGAAATAAACTATTGAAGAACAATTCTAACTCTTCTTCCCTGTTTCTTCTTTCCTCAATATTCACCAGTACACCGCTCGTTGCCAAATTCTTTATTCTCAAAACTCGTATTCCACATCTCCAGCAACAATCCTATCCGTCACCAACATTCTGTATAGTTCCAGTTCTTCAACAGTAACTTTTCCGTCAGCCCAAATCGCTCTCTTGATGTCTTCCATTTCATGCTTAGATATCTTGCCATCAGCAACAGCTCGCTCGATTTGAACTTGGAGCCTTTCTAGTTGCCGCGTTTCTTCCGGCGTAGGTTGTTTATCACTCGATCGTGAAACTAACATAGTGGCACTCTCCTAGAGATTGACCTCTACTCTGTACTAAGCCGCCGCAGCAGATATTGTCAACTCAAAGATGCAAAAATTGACAAATAAATGTAACAAAACTACATTTACTTGTCAATAGGATAAAGTGCAAAATTACTTAACAAAATTACATTAGACATCTTGCAAAAATGCTGAGACCCCTCCCCAACCCTCCCCTTAGTAAGGGGAGGGAGCCTAATTTTTCTTGCTTCCCCCCTTACTAAGGGGGGACTGAGGGGGGTGAGTTTTTGACTTTTGCAAGAGGTCTATTTGTTTGTAAATAATACGATGTCAAATCCGCGCTTCATCGTCGGGCGTAAAGTCGAATCAACCTGCCAACAAATAATTCGCGCAATTTTCATTTTATTGACCCCGATTCATACCAATTTAATGTGAACTTGCACATATCTCGATCCCCCTAAATCCCCCTTAATAAGGGGGACTTTGACCAAGCTCTTGTCCCCCCCTTATTAAGGGGGGCTAGGGGGGATCGGATTCTATGCAACCTCATAAAAAATTGGTATGACCCCGATTCAACACTCAACAGCCCACAGTCAACACTCAACACTCAACACTCAACTGAACTAATTCCCAAATCCGCGCAGCCGTCAACTCCTCGACATTCCTGAAAACCGCTGCTGCACCCGCATTTTCCAACACCGCAGCATAAGCCTCGCAGCGCACAGCATCATCCAAAACATGAGGCGGCAAAATACCAGCCCCCAGCCAAACCCGATTTGGTTGCACTTCCCGCGCCTTCACAACCGTGTAAATATCCGCAACAGTATCTCCCGCATAAATCACCGGCAAATTTTCTTCTAAACCGTGCAGATTTTCCAACTGTTCAATTGCCGCGAAAAGTCCAGCCGGATCGGGTTTTCCCGGTGCATCCTCCATCGCCACCAACACCGGAGAATTTAAACTCAGTTTCCCCGACAAAACATAAGCAGCTTCATCCCGCATCGCCCCGCTAAAAAAGCCCCAAACCATGCCCCCAGCCGTTAAATTTTCCAGATAAGCCGGACTTAACAACAGCGGTTCGGTACAAATGTAACCAGTCCAATTTTTCTCATCAGGCCCGCGATAGCGACTTTGGAAAAAAGCCACTAATTCCTCATAATTGAGAGCGAGTTCGTTTCTCGATCGCCCAATCCCCTCAAAATAACGGCAAACTAACTCGAAAGACGCCTGCCAGTCATTATTCCACACACCCTCAGACTTCAGAGAGTCGATATCGAGAGAATTCGGGCGAAAAGCACCCGCCGTGAAATGTTCCACCGCATCCGCAATTGCCCGCCGATAGGAACCGGACACATCCCTCACCACACCGTCAATGTCAAAAACTACAATAATTCTGTTCACAACTTAACCATCCTTGTACCTAGGGCGCGTGAGAACCCAAATTTTATCTGTTCCCAGCCCCTGAGTGGCGCTAAAACCAGCCGCGCCACAAAACTTTTAATGGCCGATGACCAATTATCGAACAGAGTGTGCTACGCTTAGCGATTGTAGAAATTTTTAACAAGTTCGATCGGAACCCTGGAGGTTTGCTTGTCCAAGTTCATCTTAAAAGTTCTCTGGCTAGAAGAGAATGTTGCCCTCGCCGTTGACCAAGTTGTCGGCAAAGGAACTAGCCCGCTGACATCCTACTTTTTCTGGCCTCGCAAAGATGCCTGGGAAGACCTCAAAAACGAACTCGAAGCCAAACACTGGATTGCTGACAACGATCGCGTCGAAATCCTCAACCAAGCCACAGAAGTAATCAACTACTGGCAAGAGGAAGGCAGACGGCGCCCGATGACCGAAGCTCAGTCAAGATTCCCCCTAGTGACTTTTACCGGCAGCAACTAAGCCCAGCTTTAATTTGCTACCCATATACATTGCCTGTTATGGCTGACAAGGGGAAGGAGAGAGGGGAGAAGGCGAGAGGATTTGACGCTTTTTCCACCTCGCCGTGAAAAATACAATTTAAATCCGCTACAGCTTTTCTTGATACTAACTCCGATTTTGGAACCTACTGGAGTTTTGGGCTAGGTCGATTTGAGATTTTAGACTTGAGATTTATCCAAAATAAAGCTCTCAAATCTGATTTAATACAATCTAAAAAGACTAAGCAACCAAACCAAATAAATCTAAAATCGGCTTTTTTATACTCTTGAATTGTACAGTCAGCTCTCAACGTAATTCCCCCGAACCTCCAACCTCAAGCCTCAAAATCCATCCGTTAAATCCGTTAAATCTTGTACACGGATTCCTTCTTCCTGACATCCGTTACATCAGTTAAACAATCCGTTGCCGAACTTCCTTCTTCCTTCTTCGCGGAATCTATGGGCGCCGAAAGTACGATCGACCAGACCGAACAGCTACCGCTGGTAGTAAATCCCGACATTCTCCAGCAAGCAATCCTCTACAAAATTAATACTCGCATAAACGCTCGCGGAGAATTAATTTTCCCCTGCATACCGGGAATGCTAAGCCACTATCTCAAGTCCATAGAAAAGCTATTTAGCACTCTCGACAGACCCCTGCC
This sequence comes from Microcoleus sp. S36b_A4, assembly GCF_036700645.1. Classification (NCBI taxonomy): domain Bacteria; kingdom Bacillati; phylum Cyanobacteriota; class Cyanophyceae; order Oscillatoriales; family Microcoleaceae; genus Microcoleus; species Microcoleus sp. S36b_A4. The sequence continues at coordinate 70,583 of NZ_JAUBPI010000008.1, forward strand.
AGAAGACCGCCGAGACGAACTCAGCAAGCTATTAGCCACCAAGTTAGAACAAGGCTACCGCACCTCCACAGCATCGATGCTGATCCTGCAATACGAATCAGTGCAGCCACCGCAAACCGGTTTAGCTTGCAAAGTCATTGTTACTAGCTCAACAGTTGGAGAACAGTACAAAAGCTGGGTAGAAACCAGAGAACCTCCGCTTTTCGGCTCTCATCCCGATGCAAAATTAATGACCACGGCTGCTAAATTGGGTACACCCGATCGAGTGCGGATTTTGGACGTGGGCGCTGGGACCGGCCGCAATACCTTGCCCCTGGCGAGATTGGGCTATTCTGTAGATGCGATCGAACTAGCCCCAGCTTTTGCAGAACAATTGAAAGCCGCAGTAACAGCCGAAAACCTTCCCGTGACAGTGACTGAAGGCGATGTGCTCGATCCCTTAATGCGGATGAAACCAGCCCGCTACCAGTTGGCAGTTGCCGCCGAAGTCATCTCACATTTTCGAGACAGCGACCAAGTACGGCTTTTCCTCGCTAAAATGTGCGATTCCCTGTCTCCCGGAGGCCTGTTGCTGTTCAGCACCTTTTTAACAGTCGGTGACTATCAGCCCGATGCCCTAGTGCGACAAGTTGCCCAACTCTCCTGGTCTACTTTATTTACCCCCCAAGAACTTGCCACCGCAATGGAAGGCTTGCCCTTAGTCCCAATATCCAACGAATTGGTGTTTGAATATGAACGCCACCACCTGCCGGAAGAAGCCTGGCCCCCGACGCCCTGGTTTCCCAGTTGGGCCACCGGTCGAGATGTCTTCCCAATGGCAAACGCCCGCCCGCCAATGGAATTGCGCTGGATTTTGTGCCGCCGAAGTTAAAATTTTTCTCATTTTTAGGCGGACACAGCAATCACAACGGTTAACCGGCAGTAACAGTTTCCTCAGATATTTTTATTTCAACAGCTTAAATCCGGCTAGCTGTTAATATGACGCTGCCGGCACAGAAAAATTTACAAAAATATATATTAAAATGTAAAGAGAGCGAAGTTCGATCGCCCCTGGGTGACAAACCCAGTGTCTGATTAGATCCAGCGCTTGCCAACCTTTTATTTCTTGCGAAAAATTGGGTGGCTAATGGCAATCGGGCTTGCATAAAATTCGATCGTCATCTTGATGGGTGCAACTAAAGTTAAAATGAATTCAACAAACCTATTCCTCTCGATAGATGACTTTTTAGGGAATAGGATTAGCCAATAGATTAGCTCGCTAGTCAGCGATGCTGCTGAGAAACAAATATGCTTTTAACACGTCCACTACAAGCGTTTGGAGCAATCTTCGGGCACAAACCTTCCACAAATAGATCATCGATCGACCAAAAAACCAGTAAAAATTATTGGGAGGGGAATATTGAGTCCGCTGTAAACGAACAAATTGACTGGTACATCCAAGTGGAAATGCTAATGAGTAACGCTAAATCTTCCTGCACCAATGAAGAGATTACTGCTTGGCTGCGGGGATTGCTGACAATTGCTTGGGCAGACGGCAACTTTGACGAAGACGAGCAAAAAATGATTGCAAATCTAACTCAGGATGAACTACACCCGGTATCTTTTGAGGAGGGCTTTGAACCTATTGCCCCAGAGGAATTAGCCGCTGTGTTAGGGAAAGACACCGCCAAAGGCGAGGATTTTTTGAGGACAGCAGTCATGGTAGCTTTGGCAGACGGTACCTACTCGCTCAGCGAAGACGAGGTAATCTATAAGTTTTGCACAGCTTTGGGGCACAATGTAGAGGCGATCGAAGCTCTGCGACACACCATCGAAGACAGCAAATGCGATGATCCGCAGGGGCCCAGCAGCCAAATAGTTTTTGATGCGAATGTCGCCCCCGCCGCCGGAACACCCCTTTCATCTCGGCTACCTCAACCTCACCACAAAAATGTCCTGCAACCCGTCAAAGACTGGCTTGACGGCTGGGAAATTCACGACCCAAAATTGGCACACTTTGTCTGTAAAATTATTCCGCCCCAGTGTCCGTTTGAGCGAGATATCGTGTTATTTGGTCGCAAAATCGTCCATATTCCGGCGATGTGCCAGATTAATCCGCTTTACGAACAGTTAGTCGGGATGCGCTTTCGAGCTCTCTGCTATTTGGCAGATGAATGTAAGGAAGATGTATCGTCCTATTGTTAGTAGTCAGTAAGCAGTTGTCAGTTGTCAGTTGTCAGTAGGCAGTTGTCAGTAGGCAGTTGTCAGTAGGCAGTTGTTAGTAGTCAGTTGTTAGTAGTCAGTTGTCATTCTTGTGAAATCTTGGATTAATGACTATAACTATTAACCAAGGACTACTAATTAGTCCAGGATGCAAAAACCGGGTTTTTCTAGGACAAAACATCGTTACACCCATCCGCGCCCGTAGAAAAAGCCAGTAGAAAAACCCGGTTTATTCAGTTTTTGTAGGTAAGTCTTGCTAAGAGAAAATTTGCTTTGATACTACTTCAATAAAAGTCTTAGTACAATCCTCAATCTTATACAAATTATTAAAAATCGCAAATTTTGGAGCCGGACACAGCATTGCCGTTTCTCTACAAATGCTCGCTTACAATCTCTCGCTCTGCACTACTTTTAAAAATTGGTATAATTATAATTTTCGGGCAACTGTAAGTTGCAACTAAACTTGGCTGGCGTCTGCCGACCCGGACTAAAGAAAAAGAGAAATATGGTACTTGGATCTGGTATGATAATAACTACTGACTATTGACAACTGACAACTGACAACTGACTATTGACTACTGACTAAATTATGCAATTTATCGATCGAGCAGATATTCAAGTCGCAGCCGGCAAAGGCGGCGACGGTATGGTAGCTTTTCGCAGAGAAAAGTATGTACCGGCGGGCGGCCCCTCTGGCGGGACGGGCGGCAAAGGCGGTTCCGTGTATATGGTGGCAGTGGAAAGCCTGCAAACGCTGCTAGATTTTCAGTACAACCGGATTTTTAAAGCCGATGACGGGAAGCGGGGCGCGCCGAAAAATATGACCGGTGCCGGTGGGGACGATCGCACGATCGAAGTTCCCTGCGGTACAGTTGTTTACGACGCGGAAACTCAGGCAATCTTAGCAGATTTAGTGACGCCCGGACAGACTTTTTGCGTAGCTAAAGGCGGCAAAGGCGGTTTGGGAAACAAGTGTTTTTTGACCAATTCCAACCGTGCTCCAGATTATGCGATGCCGGGAAAAGAAGGTGAACACAAATTTTTGCGTTTGGAATTGAAGCTATTAGCTGAAGTGGGAATTCTGGGGATGCCCAATGCTGGCAAATCCACCTTAATTTCAGCTTTGTCTGCGGCTCGCCCCAAAATAGCAGATTATCCGTTTACAACTTTAGTCCCAAATTTGGGCGTAGTCAGAAAACCGACTGGAGACGGTACGGTGTTTGCAGACATTCCGGGATTGATTGAGGGGGCGCACGAAGGTGCTGGTTTGGGTTACGAGTTTTTGCGGCACATTGAGCGGACTCGGTTGTTGCTGCATTTGATCGATATTACCGATGAAGATCCGATCGCCAATTATGTCACAATTCAGGAAGAATTGAAGGCTTACAGGCGTGGTTTAGCCGATCGACCGCAGATTTTAGCTTTTAATAAGGTAGATGCGATCGACCTCGAAAGCGAAGAAATCGGTAATTTAATCAGCCGAATTAAAGAAATTAGTGGCGCTCCTGTTTTGTTGATTTCCGCCGTTAGTAGAGTTGGATTGGATGAATTGATGCAGCAAGTTTGGCAGAAACTCGACGAGATGAACGAAAAAGAGGCGGCGGAACAGTTAGCAGTCGCGAGTGTTTAATCGCTTTCTGGTTCCTGAAATTTCCGTGAATCGGTAGGTGCTTTTTTGAGGGGTCAATCGATTTTAGATTTTCGATTTTCGATTTTCGATTGAAGCATTGACCCCACGGATCAATTCGGGGGCTGGTTTATCGGATACAGATTTTTTATTTCTGGACAGATGAATCCGGGGGCTTGTATCCTGGATGCTTGATTGTCAAATCTTTCGGCTGTATGGCTTGTGCGGCAAGGGTTTGAGCCTCTATGATCTCATAAAATATCTTGGACATCTATCTACGAAGTCAGTTTTTACTAAGTAAATCTTTAATTTTTTCAATAGTAAATGGAGGATATTTCCTATGAATCATTGCATGACAGTTAGGACATAGTGGACATAAATCTTGAATAGGATTAACTTCATATTCTTGATTAATTTCAGATAAAGGAATTATATGGTGAACATGAATAAAACCTTTACCTATTTCTCCAAAAACTTTTTCAAAGTTAAACTTGCAAACATAACAATTTAGCCCATAATGTTCAATACATTCTTTGCGAGCTTGATTATTTCGTTCATAAGCATTAACTTGTATTTGACGGATAGAACCTTCTTTAAAAGTTTTAGTTTCCTCTGCTTCTCCGACTTCATCAGGAAATATTAGCGTATCATCGGAGACACTAAAAGAATCGAAAAGCTGTTCAAAATCAAGCTTGGGTATAGTTAACATTTTGCAAACTAAAACATAGAGTTCTTCTTCAGAATATTCTTTAAATCCTTCATAAATTTCTTTCTCACAACGCCATAACTCTCTCTGCCACCAGCCTCTACGCCTATTTTCATGGTAAGGATCAAAAGCATCTCTCAAATTTTTGATTGTATTAGCGGAAATTCCAAGTAGAGAGCCTATTTTTTCATGGGTATCAGTCCTATTACCAAATCCCAATTTCTGATAAGCATATCTATCAAATCTTGAAAGATAATAAGCTACTATATAAGCATAGGGGGAATTACAATCACCCAAGGAGTCTATAAGACGATTCCAGTTATAAGGTTTTTTCACAATTAAAATTATTCATTTGTTTTGTAATACCACTTCTCTAAATTATTGCTATAATCTGCATCGTTAAGTTGATTTCATACAATCACCTACTGTTTATGTGGTTTGTGGGCGGGGTGCTGGATATTGCCCCATACTGATAAGTTGCTCGCGTTCGAGGATGCGTTCTAGGAGGTTAAATTGCAGAATTTTAGCGGTTACGCGCCCTTCTGGTGTCCGTGGGACGATTACTCCTCCTTCTAGCCGAAAGTGGTCTGACCATTCCTGGAGGCGGGGATTAAAAAAGGGAGTTAGCTGTCCTGTCTCAGGGTCGATGGAACCTAGGTCAGTTCCTTTGAAACGGTTGCAGCAAGGACAGGATAACGCTAGGTTTTCAGCTTCCGTGACCCCATCATGTTTTTCAGCAATGATGTGTTCCATTTCAAAAGCAAAGAGTGAAGCCGTTTGGGGAAATCGACAATACTCGCATTGCTCTCCGGCGCGTTGGGTGACGACGCGACGCAGAGTGGCTGGTACATAACTCATGCTTCTGTCTGTAAGCGTTTGTAGGCGTGAGCTTTGGCTAAACGCACCCAATGTTCTAACAGCAAATAGCGATCTAGTTCGACTTCCTCTCTGGCCGAAATAGTGCCGGATTTATTGCGATCGAGCAGTTGGCTCATGCGGGCTTGCAACGCAGGTGTGGGGCGGATTGCGAGGATTTCTTCTGGGCTGGGTTGACTCGCTAGCAGTTCGACGATTTGGCGATCGTCTTGGTAGGGGATGGTTTCTGCGGGGGCGAGTTCCCGAAGTGCGCGATCCAGGGCTTCCGGGAGACGATCGCCCAATTGTTGCAGTTTTTCGCCAAGGATATCGGGAACTTCTAGGATAATTTGCATTAGTGCTGATCTGAGGATGGGAATTCCCTTGATTGTAACAAAGGGAAAAAATGCCGTTAACTTAAATTTCGATCGAGGATTAAAACTGCATAGCCCGATATTTACACAGTTGTTCACAATGGAGATAACTGGCGAATTCGCCCATTGTAATCAACTCTGATTCGGCCATCTTGGGAAACCGTAACAACCGTTTCTACCGTAAAGACAGACGAACCAGGCTTGGAACCCTTAAAAGTAAAAGTCCAAGTTCCATCGCCATTGTCTACAAAAGGCGATTCCCTAGAAATACCGTGCATAGAAGCTTCAGCTCGATAGTTGCCTAAACCCCCATTAGCCCTTTCTGCTGCTTGACGGGCTAAGTTTTTTGCCCGATTGAGTTCGATATTATTGTTGATCACTCTCACGCCGTCCGTCTCAGATTCAGGAGCAGGATTAGCATTACTCAAGGTAGGGAAGACTCCAACGGCTAAAGTTGAGAGCGCTACTAGACAAGCAAGGCGGATGTTTAGTTTCATAATACAAACTGATTTATAGTTTGATAAAGTCTACAACACTTGCCCGAAAAAACCCGGTTAAATTTTCAATTTTTAATTTTCACTTGTGAATCGGCTGGCGTTTCCCCACCGTACAAATAGCGGTAACTCATCCGAGAAATCTCCCGAATCAATGTTTGAGCTGGCTTCTCTGTTTCCGGTGAATGCTTCACCATCACCGCCACCAAATAACGCTTACCATTCGGCAAATCCACCATCCCCGCATCCGCCAGCATTGTATCAATGTTGCCGGTTTTGTGAGCAATAACTGAACCTTCGCCTAAACCTTTCGGCAGCAAAGAATCATTTCTAGTTTGGCGCATGATTTGCAAAATGCGATCGCGCGACTTGACGGATACCAAATTACCCCGGTCAATCTGGGCTATGATATTAATCAAATCCTGCGGACTGGTAGTGTTAGTTCCCTCCAAATCAGGCAAATTATTGCGGAGAACCGTCGCCCTCAAACCCCAATTGGCAAACTGCTGATTCAACATCTCAGCACCTCCCAACAACTCAATCATCATATTTGTCGCCGTATTGTCACTGACAACAATCATTTTTTGGGCAACTTCCAAAGCTGAATACTTCTTGCCAGGAGCCTGGTCTTGCATATCCCCAGAACCGCCGACAATGTGTTCGGACTTCAGCGTCAGCACCTGATCTAACTGCACTTTGCCCTCATCTACTGCTTGGAAAAAAGCTACTAAAATTGGCACTTTAATCGTACTAGCTGAAGCAAAAGCAGTATCGCCATTAAAATTTAGGTAGCTTCCAGTATCTAAATCGACTAGAAATATTCCGGCTGTCAAACTAGGATTTTCTGTTGCTAAAACCTGAACTTGGGTTTTCAAAGCTCCTAATTCTTGATTCAGTTGCAGCACTTCTCCTGTCACCGCTGCTGCAGATGCTCTGTCGCCTGCATCTGGGTTTTTCTGCCCTGCGGTGGTTTGTTCTTCTGGCGCTACAGTGGATGCTCGACTCACAGCATTTACCACCGACAGCAGCGTACCGCAAATCACCGCTATGCCAACTCCCAAAATCAGCAAGCGAGTAGCGTACACCAACGGCGGTACGCTCCGAGGTGCAGAGCGTTTACCCGGTCTCTCACTCGCTTTTGGGCGCGGTTTAGGCACGGGGGGTTTTTTGGCATCTGCGGGGATTACCGTGTCTGAAATGCGAACTGGGGGCGAACTGGGACGACTTCCACGGGTTGCAGGGGGTGGGGCAGTTGGCGGCTGGCTGTTGGGATTGCTGGCGATCGAACTCACATTTTCCCGCTCCTGATTCGGATCGGGAAACTCAAACATATCAACAGCAGCGAGGCCTTTTTTGCGGGGTGGGCGAGTCTTCGACTGCGGAGTTTTGCTGGTTCTGGGTTTTCTGGGGTTAATTGCCGATCGAGGATCGGATAAAAAGTCTTGTGTAGTAAATTCTTCCGAAGATGTGGGAGAATTGGCTCCATTTCTGCTGCCGCGGCCCTGTTGCTGTGGCAAAGTCGCAGGTTCGGGCGATCGGATTTCTGGGTTGCCGTTTTGCGGTTGCGGAGGGCGGCGGCGGCCCGATTTGCCAGACTGACTTGCTTTGCCGGACTTAGGCTGCTTTGAGCCGGAGTTGGGAGAAGATATCGAGGATATCACGGATAATATCGATCCTTTGGGAAACCGCTCTGCCACGTCTTACTCCTTCATCACTAATGTAAAGTTCAAGTTTAAGATTTTTCAGCTTGCCAGCCAATCAATTTTAAATTTTAGATTTTAGATTTTAGATTTTAGATTTGCCCCAGACGCTGCAGGATATCAGCAACCGGGTTTATTGCTCGCAAATTATCGCAAAGCTTAGGTTTTTAGTCAAGAAACTCTGTGATGAAGGTGACAAGTGGGTGCAGGAAAGTTCTCTGTGAAAAAAATCCTCAATCTCACATCCCCAATTATCAGCATTTCTGCTAGCTATCCATTAGATTTTCCGGCAACGCCCCATCCAGAGTATCAGAATTTGCCTCTCGTGGGTAAGTTTTGATTGCCCATTCTGTTTGGCGGAGGACGCCCCGCAGCATGGCGACTTCATCCACTGTGGGATAGGCTCTGTTGTACAAACGCCGAAATTTTTCCATCCGGCTTGCTGCTGTGTGCGGCTGCAAATATTTTATTTTGAGTAACAGTGTTTCTAGTTGCTGGTAATATCCCTCTAAATTTTCCAAGGGAGCCGATTCCTTCTGGCCACTGACAACTGACAACTGACAACTGACAACTGACTTGTATAGTTCGTAACAGCAGATAGCGACGGCTTGGGCGAGATTTAGGGAAGTGTAGGCATCGCTGCTGGGAATGCGAATCAGGCGTTGAGCGCGGTTTAATTCGGCATTGGTCAAGCCGCAGTCTTCTCGGCCGAAAATGAGGGCGCTGGGGGCTTCTAGGAGCCAAGGCAAGGCCTCTGCGGGTTCTTCTAGTTGTGTTGGCAACGATCGACTATCATCTCCTGTAGTTGCGATCGCTCTGACACACCCAACCAAAGCAGCGGGCAAACTCTCGACTACTTTCGCCGTTTCCAATATGTCGGCGGCGCGAACTGCCATCAGTCGGGATTCTTCCCCTAAATAATCGCATTGGGGATTTACCAAAACTAATTGGTGCAAACCCATATTTTTCATCACGCGGGCAACAGAACCCACATTCAAGGGCCCTGCTGGTTCGACTAAGACTATTCGGATGTTGGCCTCGGCCTTTTCGAGCATTTTTATTTGGGAGGTGTTTGGCAGAAATTATGTTGTTTCCTTAGCAACAGGCAAGATGCCTGTTCCACAATCAAATTTAACTATGAGTGGAACAGGCATCTTGCCTGTTCATAAAAATGGTACAAGATGTGAATTAGTTAATCTCTTGTCAAAATTAGCATGGCTAAGCAACGATCGAAATCTGATTTACCAACAAAAATGTGCCCGGTGTGCGATCGACCTTTTACTTGGCGCAAAAAATGGGCCGACTGCTGGGATGAGGTTAAATACTGCTCCGAGCGTTGTCGTCGCCGCCGTTTCGCCGCTTAAGATTAATAATTTACGGTAATTTGCTCGATCAAAGCTAAGATTGCAAAGGAAAAATTTTAGGTTAAAAATTATGGCATCGCTACAAGTGCAACCAAAGCTAGTTATTCACGGCGGTGCCGGCAGTTCTCTACATAGTAAAGGCGGAATTGAGGCGGTGCGGAAATCGCTTTACGATGTTTTGGAGGAAGTTTATCCGCTGCTGAAAGACGGTGCAAGTGCCGTAGATGCAGTGGTGCGGGGGTGCCAATTATTGGAAGATGACCCGCGATTCAATGCCGGTACTGGTTCTGTAGTGCAGTCGGACGGTCAAATTCGGATGAGTGCTTCCCTGATGGATGGTTTGATGCAGCGTTTCAGCGGGGCGATTAATGTTTCTCGCGTTCAACATCCGATCGAACTTGCTCAATTTTTGCAGCATTCGGACGATCGAGTTCTCTCTGATTTTGGTTCGGCGGAATTGTTGCGAGAACTTCAATTGCCGATTTACGATCCGATGACGGATTTGCGTTTGCACGAGTGGATGCAGGAACGCCAAGGCAATTTTAGTAAAGCAATGGCTGACGTGGTTGCCGAACCGGCCGGTGTGGGTACGATCGGAGTCGTAGCTTTGGATGTACATGGACGCTTGGCTGCTGGGACTTCGACTGGTGGCAAGGGTTTTGAGCGGATTGGGCGGGTTAGCGACTCGGCGATGCCGGCGGGAAATTACGCGGCCCAAAGTGCGGCGGTAAGCTGTACGGGGATTGGCGAGCACATTATGGACGAGTGTTTGGCGGCGCGAATTGTGATTCGGGTAACGGATGGTTTGAGTTTGAAAGCTGCTTTTGAGCGTTCTTTTACTGAAGCTGACGAACGTCAACGGGATTTTGGCGCAATTGGAATTGATGCTAGCGGGGCGATCGCTTTCGGCAAAACTAGCGAGGTGATTTTGGGTGCTTTTCACAATGGTATGGAAATGGGCGATACTTTGGAAATGAGCAAGGGAACGTTGATTTTTATTGCTTAAAAGGGCGATATAAATTGTCAGTATGTGGTTCAGATACCCGACTTGTTCAAAAAGTCGGGTATCTCGATCGGCGTTAGTTTTATATCAAATCCGGTGGCATCATAATTGATATTATATCAATTCCGGCCTCGGCCGGAATGATATCAAATCCGCGCTTCATCCTCGGGCGTAAAGTCTAATCAAGCTGCCAACAAATAATTCGCGCAATTTTCATTTTTTTGACCCCTCCTTCTACAGTCAACAGTCAACAGTCAACAGTCAACAGTCAACAGTCAACAAGCACGGACGGTGCAACCGGAATCGATATTCTTAAATCCGCAGTTGCCAAAGTTTAACAGTACCATTCTCCCCGCCGCTGACGAGAATTTCGCCCAAAAGCCCGATCGCCACCGCAGACACAGGGCTAGAATGTCCACCTAAAGTGTGCAGCAATTCGCCGCGAAGATTCCAAAGTCTAACAGTACCGTCAAAACACCCCACTGCAAAGTATTTCCCATCAGGGCTAATTGCGGCGGCAGAAGTGATGCGAATTCCTGTTTGCAGCGAATGCAATAATTCGCCTGTTTGCAAATTCCAGAGTTTGATAGTTTGGCCGCCGTGACTGACAAGAATTTGGCTATCGGAAGAAATCGCTACATAATTTTCGCTGCCAAAAGTTCGCCTCACTTCGCCTCCCGGCAATTCCCACAAAGTGACTGTGGCGCGACAGAAACCGCTGGCTGCATTGAGTCCGCTGGCTACTAGCATTTTGCCGTTGGGACTCAGGGCGATCGCACTTATGTCATCCCCTTGATAGCCTTCCAAAACTTGCAGCAGTTGGCCGCTGTTGAGGTGCTGAAGCTGGATTGTGCCGCGGGTGGTGCCGATCGCCAAAATTTGCCAGTCGGGGCTGACTGCGACGGATTCGTGGCGGTGCACCTCTGCCAAACGCTTCAGCAGTTCGCCATTTTGCAGGTTCCAGAGTTTGACTGTGCCCGCGCGCGATCGTGTCAGCAGCGTTTTGCTGGCGGGACTGAAAGCAACTAGCAACACGGCTGTTGAATGTCCGAAAATTGTCTGCTGCAGTTCCCCGCTGTGCAAACTCCAAATTTTCACTGTACTCTCCTCAGAACCCGTTGCGAGGAATTGTCCGTCGGGACTGATAGCCGCAGACAAAATCCTGTCTGAATGGTGGAGAGTAGCTTTTAAGATGGCGCCGGTTGAGGTTTTTGGCTGCGTTTTATATCCGGCTATTTCCAGCCAGTCGATCGCATCTCTCCAATTTTTGAGAGCATTTCGGGGTCGATTTGTCAATAATTCTATATATCTGTACAAAGTTTTTGACAAATCAACTTCGACACCTTTGATTTGTTTGTTGAGAAATACCGCAATTTCGGCTGGGCTGTAGCCGCACAGCAAGCCGCAGAGATGCCGCTTTTCTACGGGTGTCAGCCCTCTTCTGGTGTGGGGGGCGAATTCTTGTTTGGCATTTGCCAAGTCGCTGTAAAGCTTTTGGATGTCCCAGCCGGTGCTGGCGCGTGCAAATGGTTCTTCGGGTCGATCGAGGGTAGAGGGTATCATTTGCGGCAGTCGCGATCGAGTTCCTAGTCTAATTCCTAACCAAAATCCTAACATTCGCTGTGCGCGATCGAACTGTTGTCACCGCTAATCTATTTTTAACACAGCAAACAGGGGAAAGAGTTTCAGGTTGAAAATGTGCCTCAATCCTTACGTTTACAGTTTGTCAAATAACTTTACACAAACGGGAGCAACAGAAAATGTCTATCTATTCAATCGTCTTCTTTTTTGGCGGTCTGGGCTTTATTTTAATTTTGGTTGGTTATATCTGGGGATTATCTCAAGCTATTGAACAAGAAACTCTGTGGGGATTGGTTTACTTTTTTGTTCCCTTTGCTTCCTGGGTATTTCATATTAAAAATTGGAGTAATAAAAAAGTTAGACAACCATTTTTACTTCAACTTGCTGGATTCCTCATGTATTTCTTGTTAGGCATTATTATTGCATTATTGCCTGTAATAGGTATTCTCGGAACCGATGCTTCAGCGCCTAATGTATATCTGGGGTCTAACGAGCAATCGCCATCTTCTTTTTCTTCGGATTTCAATACTTATCCCTCACTCTCTCAAGAGCCATATCCTACTTCTGCTGCACCTGTAACTAATCCTAATTCTGCTCGTGTTGCTGCTCAAAATTCGGACTTCAAACAATCGATGAAACTCGGCTATATCTACTACGGACAGGGAGACTATCAAACCGCTTTAATCAATTTTAACAGAGCGTTACAGGTACGTCCGGGCGATGCTTATGCTGTCAAGTCTGTTTACAACACCAAAAGTGCGATCGTCCAAACCAGTGTTAAATAATAATCCGTGCCTGAGCAATTGGATATAGCGGATAGATAAGTAATTCACCTTGTTGGTGAAAATCCAAAATGAACTAATGAAAATTCTCAACCAAACACCGACTAAACTAACAATTCAATCTTCGAGCGCCTGGGATGGTTTGCTATTAATTTGTCCCTTCATCGTCATTGGATTATTGCAGATAATTTTAGCATCAAATTGGATAGGTGGAGGCATATTTCTGTTGTTTTCGCTGTCTTTGTTGGACGGCGCGATAGATGAAACATACATTTTTGATAAAACTTTTAGCAAAATGACCATTAAACGACGGGGTGTGTGGCTTCATGATGTTACCGAATGCTCAACTCGCGACATTTCTGCGGTGGAATTAGAGGAAATAGGAGATAGCGAGGGAAATCGTAGCTATTATGTTGATTTGTTGATGTTCGGGGGCGATATCATCTGTTTAAGAAGCTATTCACTAACAGAACAATACAAAATGGCTGACTTGATTCGCAGCTATATCTCGATTAGCGATAATCACACGATTAGTAATGTATTTGCCCTACAAAGCCGTGAACCCTAGCTATCCCGTAGGGAATCGCCCAAATCAATAACTAACGATAATTAAGTAGGCGCAAATAAACCTGACCATGTAACAAAATGTAAACCTGTACTCATCTGCGTGATTAAATTCCTACGGAGGGCAAAGCTAACGTTTCATTCCCCATATAGTAATCCTAAATCATTTGTGAACTTCTTACTTCCTCCCCGCGAGTTCGGGGAGGGTTGGGGTGGGGTAAAAAAATTACAACTCCTGCAAGGATTCCCATAACATAATTAATATATTTTTAAGATTCATCTACTTTAAATCACGAAAAGCTATATTAAACCCAGCCGCAGGTAAACAGGTAAACTCGCGACCTAGGTGGTCGGCAAGACATTTTAGTGCTAATCTATTAGCAAAATAAAAGGGGTCATGGCAAAGGACGACTTCAAATAATATATAAGTTAACAATTTGGCTCATCGGGGTCGGTAAGTCGATATGTAGCCTCATTTTTGGAATCAAAAGGTGAGATAAATGAAAAAAATCAAGGAAACAGCAAGTGAATTAATAATTCAGACTCAAAGCATATTTGATTTTTGGTTCCCTAGTTGTTTATTCATGACATTTGGACTGATATCGCTGACTTTTGACTATCATGCAGCAAGTCTGAGCTGCCAGCGATTGCAGGCAAAACAAGGAAAGTGCCAGATTGTGCGATCGAATTTACTGGGATCGAACATCCAAGAAATTGAGCTGGATTCTTTGCGGGGAGCTAAAGTTGAAAGATGCGGCTATAAAACCAGAGTTGTACTTTTGACTTCTGTTGGCAATGTTCCTTTCACTGCTAACTCCACTAATTGGGGAACCCAAAACGCTGTGGCTTCTGACATCAATTTTTTTGTTAAGAATGCAAAAAATCGATGGCTGCGCTTAAGCCAAGACGATCGCTGGTTGGGATGGACAGGAGGCATATTTTTGCTCGCAGGAATCGCAGTGATCGTCTTGAGAAATAATGAAATTTACAGCTTCGATGGAACTTTAAACACCTTGACTATTAAACAGCGGGGTTTGTTGGCACGTAAAGTAACGGAATACTCTCTGTGCGAGATTTATGGCGTGGAAGTCGATCGAACAAAAGATCGGGATAATGACACTTGGTACGAAATCAGACTGTTAGTTTGTGGAGGCTCTCGCATCTCCCTACCCCGCACGATGAACCCATACCAGCAAGCAAAAATCGCTAAAGCGATTAACAACTATCTGCACCAACAAAATAACCAAAAATAGCCGATCGCGATGGACCCGATTTCTCAAGGTGGCGGACTTACACAAAAACCGGGTTTTTCACTAAAATCTCTTCTATATTGCCATCGCTTCCGTTATAAAAACCCGGTTTCTTTGGTATCCAGTGCGAAACTCGCGATTGGGTAGAAACTGATCATCTAAAAAGTAAATGGTTCACTTTTTAGGTTCTTTCAATTTCCAACCTGGTTTGACAACTTGCCGGGCACGGGCTATTACTAAACAATCATTCGGCACATCTTCTGTCACCACAGAACCCGCCGCTACAGTAACATCTTCCCCCACAGTTATCGGTGCAACCAGCACGCTGTTAGAACCAGTTTTACTTCCATCGCCTATTTGAGTTTTGTGCTTGTTTTTTCCGTCATAATTCGCCGTAATTGTCCCAGCACCGATGTTGACTTTTTCTCCCAAAGTCGCATCGCCTAAATAAGACAAGTGAGCTACATTAGTTCGATCGCCGATTTGAGTATTTTTCAATTCTACAAAATTGCCGACGCGGCAGTTCGCCCCAATTTCTGCGTGTCCCCGCAAGTGGGCGTAAGGGCCAATGCGGGAATTTTCAGCAACCATACTGTCAGAAACTACCGAATAAAGCACAGTCACATTTTCTGCAATCTGACTGTTTTCGATCAAACTGCCGGGGCCGATGCGACTCCCAGAGGCGATCGAAGTGTTTCCCCGCAAGTGAGTTTGCGGTTCAATTACCACATCCGGCTGCAACTCTACGGTATCGTCAATGGTGATGCTGTTGGGATCTAGCAGCGTCACTCCCGCCGTCATCCATTTGTCCTTTATCCGCGTTTGCAAAATATCGCAAGCTGTGGCTAAATGTTTGCGATCGTTAATTCCCAATATTTCTTGATAATCTTCCACATCCACCGCCATCACCGGATTGAGGAAATTTACCGTGTCAGTTAGGTAATATTCTTTTTGGTCATTGTCTGCCTTCAATTCTGGCAAAATTTTCTCTAAATCCGGCCAGTGAAAACAGTAAACACCTGCATTAATTCGGTGATTTTGCTTTTGAGCTTGTGTGCAGTCGCGGTCTTCGACAATTTGCTGGACTAAGTTTTGACTGTCGGTAAATACTCGGCCGTACCCTTGAGGATTAGGCAAATTAGCTGTCAATAAAGTAGCAGAGTTTTGGTGCTGTTTGTGAATTACCATCAATTGTTTGAGAGTTTCTGCCCTCAGCAAAGGTACATCCCCATTTAATACCAGCAAATCTCCTTGAAATCCCTCTAAGTGAGGCAGCAATTGTTGAATGGCATGACCTGTTCCCAATTGTTCGGTTTGTTCGACAAATTCTAGGGGAGGAGATTCAAGATTTTTTCCTGATCTTTCTTGACATCCAATCAGAGATTCTTTAACGAGTTCACCTCGATAACCGACGATGACAAGTCGCCTCGTAATTTGAATTTCTTGACAACTTTGGAGGACTCGCTCAACTAGCGATCGACCGCCCAATTCGTGTAGAACTTTAGGCAAGTCAGATTTCATGCGCGTGCCACGTCCAGCCGCTAAAATTGCTATTGCTACCATTGTGCGATCGAGTTATTTGCTATAAAAACTTGAATATTGACTAACTGATGATATCACTCGCTGTCCGCCGATGGCACTGCGATCGCACAAATTTTTCATCTAAAATTTCCCATCTCGCATCCGCGCGATTAAGGATTTTTCCAGGCGGATGCTGGTTTTAGGGGCGATGCTTGCAATATCTGGACTGGCGCGCCTGGTATCAAAAACCTAGTTGCAGCAGCAGTAGCAGTATTTGGCGGCTGACCAAGACGACTTGCATTCCTCACTAAAAACCTGAGTTCGTTTGGCAGTAAGGAGTGCGAGTCTTTTCCCAAGGGCGGGGAGGGAGAGCGAGAGTGATAATTTGCATCTTAGGGCTGGGATTTGCCACGATACATTATACTATTTGTTGAATTTCAGTTAGGGTGTTTTCAACTTTAAAAAACTATTTCTGACTTTTTCATTCTTTCTGCCTTCTACCTTCTGCATTATCAGGTGTCCAGCTATGACAGAGCTTAATTTTCAGGAACTTGCCAAGCAGGGAAATCTCGCCAGTGCTATCGCATCTTGGCTAAACAGCCAGTTGCAATCTGAAGGCATCACAGCCTCCGCGAATCTCGACGGCGACTGTTTGGATGTAATTCTTGAGGCCGAGCAAGTACCCATAGAAAATACATTAGTTGATTTGGTTCGCACCGAGCTGACAAATTTGCAGCCGGATTCGATTCGCAAAGTGAAGGTTGAGGGCCGAGAAAGCGGTCAGATTGCTGTTGCTTGGAGTCAAGAGTTTAGTTTAGAGAACAGTAATTTTGAACCACAAAGCTTTGCAGGAGAAGCTGTACCAAATACTGCTGTTGCTAATATGGACGATCGCACAGACATGGAGAACAATATTGAGGAGGAAAAACCGTCGGAACTTGCAGCATTTGAGAACCGACTGCGCTCGACTTTCATTGTAGTGGGGCTAGTAACGGGTATGTTGGCGATCGCGGTGGTGGCGTTTGTCGGTAAAATTTTGAACCAGCCAGCAGCAACTGCGGGGAATAATCCCGATGAAACAGCAAATTTAGCAACTGTACTGGATACTGCACCAGATACTTTTCGAGAAGCCGTTAACAGTGCACTCAAAGCAGCAGAGTTAGGGCGATCGGCAAAAACCAAGACCGATTGGACTACAGTTATCGATCGTTGGCAAGAAGCCGTCTCATTAATGAGAAGAGTACCAGTCTCTAGCCCCAACTATCAACTAGCTCAATCAAAAGTAATCGAGTATCAGAAATATCTGCTTTACGCTCAAGAAGCAGCCGTAACTCCCCCTCTGCCAACTCCAACTCCCGCACCCGTCGAAAAATCACCTTCGGAAAAAGCAACTCCTAAAAAATTAAATTCTGAAAAAAGAGCTTCGGAGAAAGCAAATTCTAAAAAATCTCGTACCGACAAAGCAGAACCAGATAAAAAAGCTCCTTCCCGATAAATGTTAAAACATAGATGTGAAAAATTATGACTGACAACACTTTAATCGTTTCTCCTGAATGGTTAGCCACCAATACCGACAATCCGCAAGTTGTAATTATTGACTGTCGGTTTTCCCTTGCCGACCCTGAATTGGGACAAAAACAATATCAAGAAAGTCACATTCCGGGAGCTTTCTATTTAGATTTAAACCGCGATCTCGCGAGTTCAGTGGGCAAACACGGCGGTAGACATCCCCTGCCAAATATTGAAGAATTAGCTGATAAATTGAGCGCTATCGGTATTAATTCAGCAGAAACTTTAGTCGTCGCCTATGACGATTCGCGGCTGGCTTTTGCGGCTCGTTTGTGGTGGCTGCTGCGATATATGGGACACAGCAAAGTCGCTTTGTTAGACGGCGGTTTCAGCGGCTGGAAAGCGGCGGGATATCCGGTAACAAATACTTTGCCAGACCCCCGCGAGGGTAAATTTGTTGCTCATTTGCAGCAGGATTTGGCGGTAGATATTGAGGCAGTGAAAGAGCGTAAAGACTTACCGGGAAAGGTTTTGATTGATTCGAGAGAAAGCGAGAGATATGAAGGTTTGCGGGAGCCGATCGACCCCATTGCAGGTCACATTCCGGGTGCGGTTAACTATCCTTGGCAAGGGGTGACGGATGAAACTGGAAAAGTGCGATCGGCATCCGAACAAAAACAGCGCTGGACAGAATTAGAAAAAGCGGAAGAAATTATTGTTTATTGCGGTTCCGGGGTGACGGCTTGCGTTAATTTACTGTCTTTAGAAATCGCCGGAATTCCCGATGCTAAACTTTATGTCGGTAGCTGGAGTGACTGGTGTTCTTATCAGTTGTAGTGTGCCGGAGTCCGATGATTGTTGACTGTTGACTGTGATTTCTAGGATGGTCATCGCGCACCAAAGCGGGGAATCACTTCGGCGCACCTTACGGGGAATAAAAGGAAAATCAAATATAGCAACAGCCAAGACGGTTAGGACGTTGTTAATGGCTGAAATGATTGATTTTATTGCTTCTTCCTTCTTTCTTCCGACTTCCATCGGACTTCATTCCTTCTGCTATAATACCCTAAAAATCAAAATAAATATAAGGCAAACCCCCTTCGGGAGCCAACACCCAAACGGCATACAAACAAAGCGGCACTAACACCAATTTCAGCGGCCAATTTAACTCTAATTTCAAACCCCGACTCAACGCATAATTCCCCAGCATCGCTGCAGCCAAAGCGGCCAGAATCCAAGTTAAATGCACTCTTTCCAAACCCAAAACTTCGCCATAAACTTTCTCAGCAAACTGCACGTCAGCAGTGTGTCCCCACAAATGCGAAATCGCCCATCCAGAATCCTTTAAATCGGGAAGACGGAAAAATATCCAACTACCAAAAACCATCGCCTGAGTCAACAGCCAACCGATCGCAATACCGATCGGATTTTCCCACAAAAACTCGATCTGCAATCGCTTAAACAGCACATCAGTCAGCCTGTGAACAGCCAAAGCTAAACCGTGTAAACCCCCCCACACAATAAATCCCCAAGCTGCCCCGTGCCAAATTCCCGCAATTAACATCACGATCGACAAATTCAGACAAGTGCGCCACAAACCGACTCGCGAACCGCCCAAAGGAAAATACAAATAATTGCGTAGCCAGTCGCCTAAAGTCATGTGCCAGCGTCGCCAAAAATCCGCTATGCTGGCACTAAAATAAGGAAAATCAAAATTTGGTGGCAAATACCAACCCAGCAGCAAAGCAGTACCACGCGCCATGTCAACATAGCCACTAAAATCGAGATAAAGTTGCAGCCCGTAAGCAAAAATAGCCAGCCACAGATCCTCGCTACCCGCCCGCTGCAAGTTGGTAAAGCTTAAATCGACATAAATTCCCAAGTTATCTGCGAAAAGACCTTTTTTTACTGCACCAAAGGCGATCGTCCAAAGTCCCTCAGAAATGCGATCTGGCGTCGGAAATTGCTGGGTTTTCAGTTGATAGATCAAGTTGTGATACCGAGTAATCGGGCCGGAAATCAGTTTTGGAAAAAACAACTTGTAAGCAGCAAAGTGCAGCAGCGAAGTAGCAGCAGGCGCGCCTCGGTACACGTCAATCAAATAAGCAATGCACTCAAAGCAAAAGAAACTCAATCCCAGGGGTGCGATGACGTGACTTTTCACCCAGTCAGCGCCGTCGATAGCTACAGGCCAATTGAACAAAGTGCCGATCGAACTCAATAAAAAAGGCACATACTTAAAGCCCAGAAGCAGCAACACATTCAGGCAGATACCTATCCAAAGCAGCAACAAACGGCGGCGGTTCCAAGATTCATTAGCAATCCGCCAATCCAGAGGTTCCCCAATCGCCATCCCCAAGCAGTAATTAAACAAAGCAGCGACTAACAGCAGAGGAATGTACCAAATTTGCAGCGAAGCGTAAAAAATTAAACTACCCGCCAACATGATGAACAGCCGCCACCACCGCACCGGAACCAACCAGTAAGCCGCGAACAAAACTAACAGAAACAGGGCATATTGAAGGGAGATGAAAGTCATACCATTTTAGATTTTAGATTTTAGATTTTAGATTTGGGAATGGCTTATTTTGTATGGGTTTGGATTACGGGTCTACTGTTGCATTATTTTTATTAATCGAGACTTTGCTAAGAACGAGATTTATCAGGGATTTTAGCCGATCGCCGACACGAAAACAGGCCCTCGGTAAGTCCCTACTATATAGTCGGCAACTGAGAACTGCTACATTTTACAGCACAAAGGTTAAATTCTGTTGCAAATTAAATAAATATTGCCTGCTATAAATTAACTCTCTTACGAACCATATAAAATTCTGGTAAAAAATATAATTAGGTTTCCAGCATCGGACTTCAGTCCTCAACAGCTACAATTCCTGATATCGTTTCCCTTCGCATCGGAATATATTTTTTATCTTGCACTCCTAGCATCCCGTACAGCAAAAAAGTGATGTAACCCAAAATGTTTTGAATTCATCACGATAGCAGGTATTTGACAAGTAGTTCGATCGCACTTCAACGCTTCCCAAACCTCAAATTCGGTCAGATGCGGTATCATAATGTCGATAAAAATTGCTTGCGGTTGCTCAAAGAGCAGTCGCACCCACCATCAGCGCCGTTGGCGACCTATATCGCAGTACAATGAAGTGGTGGCAAGTTGTTCAGCAAATACCGAAAAACTATCTTCATCCTCCCCACTCAAAACTTTGGCTGCTGAATCCGACGCTGGCGATGACCCGGAACCGCGCAAGCTACGAGAATTTGCGCTTTTGGGCGATATTTCCTCTCCCTTAGCAGGGGACATTTCCAAAGGGTTTTCTTCCTCTCCAGGATACAGAATCGGCAGTGTAACAAAAAAAGTCGAACCCACTCCGGGTGAACTTGTGATTTCAATGCTTCCCCCCAGAAATTCCGCCAGTTTTTTGCACAGAGACAGTCCCAATCCCGTGCCTTTGACGCGCTTCTGCAAGGGGTTTTCGAGTTGGACAAATTCTTCAAAAATCTGCCTTTGGTCGGCTGGGGGAATGCCAATGCCCGTATCTGCTACTGAAAAAGTAATTGTTCCCTCCTCTCCTATTTCCGCAGCAACTCGAACTTCACCTGCTTCGGTAAATTTGAGGGCATTAGAAATCAGATTTCGCAAAATCTGAGAAACTTTGCCCTCGTCGGTTGTGAGGATTGGAAGTTCGAGAGGATCTTCAAAAATTATAGACACGGCAGAGTTTTGGGGAAGCAGGGGGCGCATCATTCCTCGCAGGGCGCTGAACAAATCTTCGACTTCAAAATCAGCCACGCGAACAGTTAGTTTTCCGGCTTCCACTTTGGCTAAATCTAACGAGTCGTTGACAAGTTCTGCGAGAGACTCGGCAGATTTATGAATGTAATTTACTTGCTTTTCCTGTTCGGCGGAAAGTTCTCCGTCTAGGCGATGTAACAAGATTTCGGAAAGGCTCAGAATTGCCGTTAGCGGAGTGCGAAACTCATGGCTCATATTGGAGAGAAAGCTGGTTTTGAGTTCGCTGGCGCGGCGGAGAGATTCGGCTTTGTCGTTCAATTCAGCGTAAAGTGCCAGGACTCCGCGATTGGTATCTTCTAGTTGTTGATTTAATTGTACGAGTTCTTCTTGACGCTGGCGGAGTTCGTCTAAAGTGCGTAGTAATTCTTGATTTTGCTGCTGAATTTCAGCGTAGGGATCTTCGGGAATTTGGCGCGCTAGTTTGTCAACTAATTGATTGAGTTCGATCGCACTCAGCGCCGGCATATTTTTGGAAAACTGTTTAATTAATTGTACAGCCGTTCCGCGATCGGGCGCCGAGTCGATTTGCACTTCGTCCATCAAGCGTTTCGCTGCTGCTAAACCAAGTCCCGCGCCGGTTTGCGATCGAAAATTGGGGCTTAACACAGCCGCTAAATCAGCAATTCCCGGCCCCGTGTCGGAAATCCGAGTCCGAAAAATTTGGGGCGATTCCCCTTCCACAATGAATTCTACTTTGCCACCGCCTGCATATTTGAAAGCATTGCGGGCAATTTCGGAAACTGCTGTGGCGATGCGGGTTTGTACTTGGGAATCGAATCCCAGCCCTTTAGCAATTTGGCGAGCTCTTTGGCGTACTTGTACGATGTCTTGTTCAAAACGGACTTCCGTCGTCAGGATTGGGTAACTCACGCTGCTTCTCTCACCTTGGCTACTATAACTGTCATGTCATCGCGAGTGCGTTTGAAGTCCCGGTAGAGCACGGCTGCGATTAAAGCAGGATGCCTGGAGGCTAAACCCGGGTAGCGGTTTAAATTCCACTGCGCCGCCAAACCGTCGGAGTGCATGATGAGTAGGGACTGCTGCGACCAAGGATAGACAAATTCTGCTACTTTTCGCATCATATGTCCAACTGTGCCGTTGTAGGAAACCATGCTGCGGCTTTGGTTATCTGTGACAACTACACCGCTGATGTTGCCAATTCCGGCAAAACAAATTGTTTGTTGAGTAAGATCGATTTGGGCGATCGCCGCCGCCGCTCCTCTGGTATTTTTTAAAGCAGCGTGCGCCTTTTCTAAAATTGCTTTCGGCCCAAGTTTGGCGTTTTCCTCAAATACCCGCACTGCTTCCTGAGACGCTTCCTGGGCCAAATCCCCGTAGCCGAGCCCGTCTGCAACTAAAATCAGGTTTTTCTCACAGTGATTTTCTGCCGCCCACGAATCCCCGCAAATTTGCTCTCCTGCTTTCGGTAAGTGGATAACCCCAAATTCTAAGTAATTGCTGTTTTGGGATGCTTCCCGGCTATTTTTGGTCGGTTCCAGCCGCGCTAATAAGGCTGACCCCAGTTTTGGTACAGAATGAATATCAAAAACAGTAGAGAGGCGTTGAATTGCCCCCAGTCCCGTTCCAGGGCTTCCCGCTGTAGAAAAACCGTCCCGTAGACACAGCGCGACATTTGCCATTCCCTGCCCCCTATCGAGCGCTACTATTTCAATGCTATATCCTGCCGTTGTTTTTAATGTTCGCAGCAAAATTTCTCCTTCGCGGGCGTGCTTGACCACGTTTTTTGCTGCTTCTGTGGTAACAATTGCTACTTTACCGCGATCGGTCTCGTTAAATCCGACTTCAGCCGCCAGGGCGACTGCGATTCGGCGCGCTTCTCCCACTTGACTTTCTTCTGTTACGGGCAGGGCTACGGCATCTATCATTTTTTATCAGTTCTCATAATGAAATCCTCCATACGCCAACCCTCTCCGGGTATGGTGTGGCATTCCCAGAATCACTTCTTGGCTTTGCTGGTTGCTATTTATACCAATTTTAAAAAATAATACAACTATACGCAAGCTCCAAACCCCGATCGTCCTCAGTCAATCGATTTTAGATTTTAGATTTTAGATTTTAGATTAAAGAATGGAAGCATTGAACCCACGGATTCATCCGGGGGTTTGTATCCTGGATGCTTTCACTCATTCCCAATGCTGTAATCTAAAATCTCAACTCTCAAATCGTATTACTTACTCACCGCCAGCGGACGATCGCAATTTTAGTCCCCTTACCCACTTTGGAAACAATTTCAAATTCGTGCATCAACCGTTTAGAACCACTGAGTCCCAAACCCAAACCCTGATTAGAAGTATAACCGTCAGTCATAGCCAATTCGATGTCGGGAATTCCCGGGCCCTTGTCTTCAAATATCAGCCGTAGCCCTTTGCGGGTGCCTAATTGGAGTGTTTCGAGAGTTACAGTTCCCCCTTTGCCGTACTCTACAGTATTGCGGGCGAGTTCGCTGGCTGCGGTAACGATTTTCGTTTGGTCTAGTAAACCGAATCCCATTGCTACAGCCCAAGTTCGCACTTGCTGTCGGACGTGGACTATATCGGATGACGATCGGATTTCTAGTGTCTCACGTTTTGACATGGCGGCTACTGTACCAAAATAGAACTTCTCCCCAAAATATAGGACTTAGACTCATCCACTTAGTTTCTCCTAATAAGACTTACGCACTTACTACGATTTTCTCTCAAAAGAGAAGATAGTGCAGGAATCTCAAACCCTTGATTTAACCCCCTTGAGTGCGTAAGCCCTCTCCTAAGAAATCTTCAGTTTGTCAACAAGGTATGTACAAACAAACTAGGTTTCGTGATTGCCTGTGCCTCAGTCAGGGGACAATTAATCGACTGCTTACGCTTGCCCGTCAAGAGACAAACCCAAGGATTTTCGCAACAAAATCATGCCCTTTTCAACGCTTAAAGCTGTGCGAACTCCTGTCAGGGAAAGGCCCAACTCAACGAGGGTAATAGCAACCGCTGGCTGCATCCCGACTACAACTGTCTCCGCATCTAAAATTCGTGACATACTAGCGATATTGTTGATAATGCGACCGATAAAAGAATCAACAATTTCGAGGGAAGAAATTTCTATTAACACACCTTTGACACCTGTTTTGACGATGCGGTTCGTCAGGTCATCTTGCAGCGTCATTGCTAAGCGATCGTGCATATCTACCTGAATTGTTACTAGCAAAAATTCTCCCATTTGAAGAATCGGTATTCGTTCCACAAATTTACCTATTCGTTAACTTTTACTTGGGTTTACCTGTCAGACTGCAATATGTTTATCTTTCCTCTTTAAGATTTTTTATAGTTAAACCTTGGCGCTGCAACGCGACCTTAAAAGCATCTGCTAAAGTAGCTTTTGTGAGAATATCCTGCAAGTCAACTCCCAAATGAACTATGGTTTGAGCTATTTGCGGACGAATGCCACTGATGATGCACTCAGTACCCATTAAACGGGCGGCGGCGACAGTTTTTAATAAATGTTGAGCAACTAAAGTGTCAACAGTCGGCACGCCTGTAATGTCTAAAATTGCAAATTCTGAGCCGGTTTCCATGATTTCCTGCAACAGAGTTTCCATGACTATTTGAGTGCGGGCACTGTCGAGAGTCCCGATCATGGGTAAAGCGAGAATGCCTTGCCAAAGTTTGACGACGGGTGTTGACAATTCGAGCATTTCTTGCTGCTGGCGTTCGATGACTTCTTCGCGAGCTTTGAGAAAAATTTCTGTCACCCAAAGGCCTAGCTGGTCTAATAAACTGGTGGAAAGCCAAAGTTGTTCGACAAGTGCGTCGCGGTTTTGTGTCAGTTCATGACAAAGCCGATCGAACAATGGCTTTTTGAAGCATAAAATGAAACTCGCTATCTCTGAGGGAGTAAAGCCTCTCTGAACGCGCGATCGCGAAACTTCTGCTAGCAACACCCGCATATTTTCCCATTCGGGTGTCTGGATGTCGCTAAAGTTACCGTGCCCCACTGCAATGTGGAGCAATTGCAGGAACTCTTGACACTCGGAGCGCAATTCTTTGGCTCTCATCAAGTCGTCCCGCCGCAGCCCGGTATTTTGCAGTTCTTTGAGCCAGTCTGCTAGTAACTCTGCTTTGTGTCTTTGTAGGATTTCCGCGATCGTGTTATTGCTTGTGAGTTCCATTAAAATTATCTCCTGCTTAGCAATTGGAATGAAGTTGTACGAGCGATTCCCTACGGGATAGCTTCGCACGCGCGCACCAAGCGTGTTTTTTGATGATGGGGCAACTTCTGAGTTTAGCTCACTGTTTGCTGTTTTCGATCGAGGGTTAAGTACCTAATTGTAAAATGCGTTTGACGATCGCACTCGTAGAACTCGGAACTTCTATTTCGATTAAGGAAATCTTGCCACCTCCGGCGATAACAGCCGGTGCTTCTGGCAGAGTTTCGACTTGATAGTCGCCTCCTTTAACGTATATATCAGGCTTCAGGATATTTATCAGTTTAATTGCTGTAATCTCGGCAAAAATTATTACGGCGTCTACTGGTTTGAGGGCGGCCAACACTTCGGCTCGCTGATTTTCCGGTACGATCGGGCGGGGTGGCAATCCCGGCTGCTGGGGTTTGATAGCTTGCACGCTGGCGTCGCTATTCAAGCCCACCACGAGCGATCGCCCCAAATTTTTTGCTGCCTGCAAATAGCGGACGTGACCGCAGTGCAGGATATCGAAGCACCCGTTAGTAAACACGAGCGGACGCCACTTGTCCGGATCGGATGCGAGCGATCTTTCAAGTTCTTTCAACGTGTAAACATTAGAAATCATTGCAGTCATTACCACCAAATTTGAACAGCGAGCAAAATTATCCTACCAAAAAATCTGAATTCTTGCACTTTTAATATTGAACAATAAATCCTTCAACCTGGCAATAATTAATAGCTGTAAATGACTAAATAGGCATTAGTAATCTGTGACTATTAAGCAAGAATATAAAAGTAAAAATTACCTGCGACGAAGCTGATATGGCAAACAGAATTTCCAAGTAAAAAACCGCTATTCGTGTATTTGTGACTGCCGTATCGTGCTGTTGGTAATTGGATGTTAAAAAGGTTGGTAAACAATTATTTATTCCCGCCCTCTCTTATATCAATTACTATAAGACAAGGGATTTAGTTCCCCCGCATCGGGCAGGCGATCGGGGTGTGAGAGCCCTAGGGGGTGAAACCCAACGAAACGCGCTCCTCCTGTGTCTATTATTTCTGACACCGCCGCGCGAGCGAAAGCTAGTTAAAAGCACCGAACCCAAGCGTGCAGAACTCATCTTTACGCTGGATTCGTCAGACTATAGAAGAAGCCAGCAGTTGCTTGCTGCCGTGTCTGGGCGCAATCTTGACCAAGCTTTACAGCCAACCCAGAAGCGCACAGCCTTCTGTGTCCAACTCTATATAGCTGTGCAAAAACTCGACCTTTTGGGTCGTAACCGCAGCCTGTGAAAACCCAGAGGAAAGTCGAGTTCGGTACTCGAAGCAGCTATTTTGGTGGAAAATAGCTAAACTCGTTCAACAAAATCCACTCAACTACCCCTTTGAATCTAAGGGTGTAGAATTATCTAACACGAATTATGAAAGCAAGTAATAGCCGTCAATTTTCTTCAGTAGCTGCTCGAACTCTCAAAGTAGTGGGGATTATCTTGATTCTCTCTGCTTTGCTTGACTGCATTGTTCTGTCGCTGCCGGGAGAAACTTCAGACCTTCTCAATCGAGGCTGGCAGTTGACTGCAGCAACTCAGATAGTTGACAAGGGCATTATTCCTTTGATCGGTATCGCCCTCCTGATGACTGGCTTTTGGGTGGACAGCAGCAGTGGAGTCTCTATTGAGCGACGCAATGTTTGGCTGGACTTGCGATTCTGGGCCCTGTTGATTTCCAGCTTGTTAGGTCTAGTTTACCTATCTCTGGTTCCCGTTCACCTCAACAATACTCGTTTGGAACTCAAGGATGCTCTGACTCAAGTCGATCAAGAAGCGGGACAAGCGGAAGGTCAACTTGAGGCACAACTTAAAAGCCCTCAATTTAAAGCTCAGGTAGAACAGCTCAAAAGCCAGCGTCGCAGCCAGATAGGGGCGCTGCTGCAAGACGACGGGAAGCTGCAACAAGCACTCAAGAGTCCAGAGGTTCCCAAGGAATTGAAAGCTGTGCTTGAGGAGTCGAAAAATGACCCGAAAGCCCTCGACAAGTTCCTGGAACAGCAAGCTCAATCACTTCCCACTCAAGCTCGCAACGAGATTCGCACCCGCAAGCAACAAAAAGAGAAAGAGTTAAGAACTCGATCGAGAAATTCGAGTTTGCAGACGGGAATCACCAGTTTGCTGTTAGCGATCGGCTACATTACTGTCGGTTGGACGGGATTGAGAAGTATGGGAATTCTGCGGTTCGGCCGCCGCAAAAATTGACCAGCGCTGGCAGGGATCGCGCTGGTCGAGACATCCCTGAGAAATAGTTTGTTTACCAAATAGTTTGCCCTTACTGAAAGCTGGGAATGTTCTCAATTTATATTCTGACTTACAACGAAGAGATTGATATCGCCGCTTGCATTGAATCGGCACTGCTTTGTGACGATATCATTGTAGTTGATTCTTTCAGCACCGATCGCACCCTTGAGATTGTTCAGAACTATGCCGTGCAAACAGTGCAGCACCCCTTTGAAACTCACGGACGCCAGCGGACTTGGATGCTCCAAGAAGTCCCGTGCAAGTACGAATGGGTTTACATCCTCGAAGCTGACGAGCGGATGACGCCTGCACTGTTTGCTGAATGCTTAAAGGCGATCGAAAGTCAAGAATATATCGGCTATTACGTAGCTGAAAAAGTAATATTTATGGAACGCTGGATTCGCCGCAGCACTCAATATCCGCGCTATCAAATGCGCCTCTTTCGCAAAGACCGAGTGTGGTTTACTGACTACGGTCACACTGAACGCGAAGTCTGCAACGGTCCTACTCACTTTTTGAAGGAAACTTACCCTCACTATACTTGCAGCAAAGGTCTTTCCCGCTGGATTGAAAAGCACAACCGCTACTCGACTGACGAGGCGGCTGAAACTCTCCGCCAATTAGAAGCAGGTCAAGTAAATTGGTGGGGTTTATTGTTTGGCGCGTCGGAGGTGGAAAGGCGCCGCGCTTTGAAAGATTTTTCTTTGCGCTTGCCTTTGCGGCCTGTGGTGCGCTTTTTCTATATGTATATTTTACTGGGCGGATTTCTTGACGGCCAAGCGGGATTGGCTTGGTGCACGCTGCAAGCTTTTTATGAATATCTAATTTTGCTAAAAGTTTGGGAAATGAAGCATCTACCACTGCCAAAGTTAGAGGTAGCTGCAGAACAATCTCTTTCGGAAGTAGTAACAGTTGAGCAGTCAAAAGTTTCTTATAATCTTGGCGCTTCCGATACTCGAAATTAAAAATTGGTAATGGTTCAGTTGACAGTTGACAGTTGACAGTTGACAGTTGACAGTTGACCGCACGCGGGGCGACCTCTACCTGGAAGTCCGAGGATTGGAGTAATGAGTAGTCTTCTTTTAATTTCTCCCGATCAGGCTTGGGGCTTTAAACCAATTCTTTCTGGTAATTGGTAATGGGTAACTGGTAATCAGTAATTGGGAATTAGTATTACATCCGTTACATCCGAAGAAAGCCAATCCGTTGCAGAACTTCCTTCTTTCGCCACAACAACAAAACAAAAAAAAACCGGTTTCTTGGAGAAACCGGGTTTCGGAATAGCTTCAAAGTTTTAGGTTTAATAAAGTTTTGATTCTTCCTAACTCAAAACTCTCAGACTCACAACTTAAAACTGTTGAGATTTTGCTGTTGTTTTTGCCCGATCGAGCTTTAAGATCAAGACCCCCAAAGGTGGCAAACACAAGTCGATCGAATAAGCACTGTTGTGGAACCACCACTCCTCAGTCCACTTGCCCCCCAAATTCCCCATATTGCTACCGCCGTATTCCCGCGCGTCGCTGTTAAACAACTCCGTATAGAAACCTGGTTCCGGCACTCCTACGCGATAGTGAGAGTGCGGCTGCGGCGTAAAATTGCACACCGTCACCACAAACTCGTCGCCATCCTTCTCTCGGCGCACAAATGCCACGACACTGTGTCGGTTGTCACTGCAATCAATCCACTCAAACCCATCCTCAGCAAAATCTTGACTGTAAAGTGCCGTTTCGCTGCGGTACAAATTGTTCAAATCTTTAAAAAACAGCTTCAACTTTTGGTGCGGCTCGAATTGCAGCAAACGCCACTCCAAATCCCCCCAAACGTTCCACTCTTGCCACTGGCCGAACTCCATCCCCATAAAGATCGTTTTCTTTCCGGGATGAGCAAACATAAAAGTAAACAAACACCGCACGTTTGCAAACTTTTGCCATTCGTCCCCTGGCATTTTCCCGATGATGTGGGCTTTGCCGTGGACTACCTCATCGTGGGACAAAGCCAGCATGAAATTCTCGCTGTGGTTGTACCACATACTGAAAGTTATGTTGTTCTGGTGGAACTGGCGGAACCACGGGTCCATGTGGTAATAGTCGAGCATATCGTGCATCCAACCCATGTTCCACTTCAGGTTGAAACCCAAACCCCCTACATAGGTCGGCCAAGATACCATCGGCCAAGAGGTAGATTCTTCGGCGATCGACAGCGCCCCTGGGAAATAGCTAAAAATGACGTGATTCGCCTGACGCAGAAAATCTGCCGCCTCGATATTTTCCCTGCCCCCGTACTGGTTGGTCAGCCATTCTCCAGGTTCGCGACAGTAATCCAAATAAAGCATCGAGGCTACGGCATCTACGCGAATCCCGTCGATGTGGTACTTGTCAAACCAGAACAGAGCGTTTGATACTAGGAAATTCCGCACTTCGTTGCGGCCGTAGTTAAATACTAGGGTTCCCCACTCTTTGTGTTCGCCCTTGCGGGAGTCGGCGTGTTCGTACAAGTGAGTTCCGTCAAAGAAAGCCAAGCCGTGGCCGTCTTTGGGAAAATGTCCTGGTACCCAGTCCACCAGTACGCCAATACCGTTGGCGTGACACTGGTCAACAAAATACATGAAATCTTCAGGTGTGCCGTAGCGGGAGGTTGGGGCAAAATAACCGGTGACTTGATAGCCCCAAGAACCGTCGAAAGGATGTTCGGCGATGGGCAGCATTTCGATGTGAGTGAATCCCAAATCTTTGACGTAGGGTATCAGCCGATCGGCTAATTCCCGGTAAGTCAGAAAGCGCGCCCCAGGATTGAGTTCCGAAACCTGCACGGCGGGTTGTATTTCCCCATTTGGTAGCACGGCGGGTTCGTCAGTAGCCGCGTGCAGCCAAGAACCGATGTGGCATTCGTAAACCGAAATCGGCTGCGTCAGTGGGTCTGTGTGCCGCCGCTTTTCGATCCAAGCGCTGTCGTGCCAAGTGTAGGTGTCTAAGTCGGTGACAATTGATGCTGTTTTAGGCCGCACTTCTTGCTGGAAACCGTAAGGATCGGACTTTTCGTAGGGATGTCCGTCTTGGTTTTTCACTTCGTATTTGTAGGAAGTTCCCACGGATAGTCCCGGAATAAATAATTCCCAGATGCCGTTTTGCGACTTCCGCATTTGATGTTTGCGGCCGTCCCAATAGTTAAAATCTCCTAAAACAGAGACGTTGCGGGCATTCGGAGCCCAAACGGCAAAATATACTCCTGTGATGCCGCCTACTTCGGTGAGGTGCGCCCCGAGTTTTTCATAAATGCGGTGGTGATTGCCTTCTGAGAATAGGTGCTGGTCGAATTCTGTGAGTTTGGGTGATCGAAAGGCGTAGGGATCGTAGATGAAGCGCTCATGTTCCCCTTCTTTGACCCGCAATTGATAGTTTGCTAGTTCTGGGGTGTCGATCGTACATTCAAAAAAGTGAGGGTGATGTTCTGATTTCATCGGGTATTCGGCCCTGGCCTCCGGCAAAACTACGGATACCGCATCCGCATTCGGCAGATAAGCTCGGACGACCCAGACTTTTTTGCCATTTTCTTCGATCGCGTGAGGGCCTAGCACTTCAAATGGATCGTGGTGCTGATTCCAAACAATTCGGTCAATCTGTTCAAAGGGGACGGTCGCGGGCATAAAACTACTTACCTCAATCTTTTAACTAAATGGCTTTCAAAACCTAGAGCGGCGCTGCACTTTACATTTGGATACATTTTTGATCGCTGATCCTACCACTGATTAGCATGATCTTGACTGCTGCAGCTCCAGCGCGCGCCCTTGCACACACGGCAGGCTGTTGCCTTGCCGGCGGCAGAGCTGGGGTTTTGCTGCTAACATCTAAGTATAGAAATATTAAAACAAATTGAAAAATTTATATTTTTCTGAAATATCCTTGACTTATTATTTAATATGTGATACGAAAAATTTTCAAACTATTGTTGATTTGCCGCGGCAGGAGGGTCAATCCTGTAAGTGTGGGACAGCAGTTAATAGTTTACCTGGAATTTTCAGGTAGGGAGGATAGCCTGATCGAGCGACTTTCAGATTCTGGAGGCTGGGTTTCCCCACAAAGTCCGTGAATTTGGGCAATACGCTCAAACAGCCAAGGATGCTTAACTCGGTATTGAGGAATCAAAGCTAAAGCACTGAGCATGGCGACAGCAGCAAGCAATATCTGCCATCCTTAAGGAATTGCCTACCAAACTAGCACCATCCTACCAGCGACGGTGCAATAGGTTTAAAGCAGCACTGAGGCGCAACTGGAGCGAGTTTTGCCGAGGCAGGGTTAATACCGAACTGGTGCGGCGCCAATTGAATCACTAAACTTGCTC
The DNA here is from genome assembly GCF_036700645.1 of Microcoleus sp. S36b_A4. NCBI lineage: Bacteria > Bacillati > Cyanobacteriota > Cyanophyceae > Oscillatoriales > Microcoleaceae > Microcoleus > Microcoleus sp. S36b_A4. The sequence continues at coordinate 102,732 of NZ_JAUBPI010000008.1, forward strand.
AAAACAGACGGCTCGATGTGCTGGACCGCACAGACGCGAAACTCGTAGTCAACAAATCGAGTAGCAATGCCGATGCTGTCATCGAGCCAGTTTTCGACGAGAATCCAAGTCTCTGCTTGCTTTCCTCTCGTCTGTGGGAACAGTTGCGGGGAAGGCAAGGGAGACTGGATAGAGTGCAAAATTTGCGTCGAATCTCGCTTGCCTCCGGTGGATATTCAGTTGAGGCAGCAGTGGCAATGTCCTCAAACATCCTGTCACAGGTTTGAGTTTCAAGACCTGCAGGCCGGGAGTCATTCGATTTGAGATTTGAGATTTGAGATTTGAGTTTGACACCACGGATAAATCCGGGGGCTTGAGGATGCAAGGATTTTGGATTTGGGATTGATTCCACGGATAAATCACGTGGCGGGTACCATCAAGAAATTATTGGTCAAATTTTCTAGTTGAAAGGGAATGTTTTTGTAACGCAGCGAACCAGCGGACTTTGCTGCGGTAACGGGACGTACTGAACTTTAGTAGTAAAAGCATCAGACAATCACTACCACCCAACTTGAGACCTAGACCGATGAGATGAAAAAATGCGAGGAGCGAACCATTTTTCACCCCGAGGCTAGGCTCGTTGGGCACCGACTCGGACAGAGCCCTTGTTAGGGCTTTTTAGGAGTAGGGGCAGGGCTAGTAGTGGGAGTGGCCTTTGGAGATGGAGAAGAAGCAGCAGGAGGAGTAGTAGTAGTAGTGCCAGGTCCGCCCGGAGAAGGGCTGGTGGGGCTGGTGGTCTCACCTCCGCAGGCGCCGAGGGCTGCTGCCAAGCCCACTACCAAAGTCAAACGAATTAATCCCTTGTTCATAAAAACTCCTTAACATTGAAAACCCATCGCAAGGAAGGGAATAGTGTACTTGAGAAACAATGCTGGCACGAATAGCTCAACGATTCGCTCGTTGATTACAATACTGCATTTATTAATAAATTTCACATAGATTATCGCTAACCAGCAAAGATTTCTTTTTTTTGGCAAATCCTGAAGTCAAAGAGACCAGTGGTAGGATGGGTTGGTTGGCTTGTGAGGTATCCTTGGTAAGGATAACCGATCGAACGCAGATAGCCACCACTGGCGATCTCGGAGACCAAAAACTTTTAACCTCAATCAAGCTGAAGCTACCCCACTTTACGTATTGGTGAACTCTATGACCGCTGCTATCAGATCCCCCGATTCTCCCCGCTCCCGATCGACCCGCAAGCCCGCTGCTGGCGCTGCCAAAAGCAAAGTTACTTCTATTGCCAAAGCTAGGCGGGCGAAGACAGGGCCGGTATTGCCCAACTACTCGCCAGCAGATGAACAGGCTCAGACTCGATCGTCCGCATCAGTGCTGAAAGTCTTGCCCAATCGCCAGCAGCAGCCAGTGTGGTTACGATCGCTCCTGCAGGCACAGCGCGCCTCCTCAGTGGTAGCGCTTATGCTTTTGGGCGGTGCTCTGAGTCTCTACGGCTTGACAGTTTACGGCGAGCAGCGCTGGAGTCAGGAGTATCAAAAACTGGAAACTCTGCGCCTCCGGGAACAGCAATTGAGTGCTTCTAGCGAAGTCTTGAAACACCAACTTGCTAAAGAAGCCCAAAATTCCGAAACGGGTTTGGTTCCACAGAATCCTGGGGACACGATTTTCTTGCAGCCAGCCCCTGAAACTCGATCGCCCCTTGCGGCACCAAATTCTGAGCCCGCTCTCAAGAGTCGAGCCGGTGTGGAAACACCGCTGGGCTATTAAACCTGTGTCAAAGCGGAGAGCGCCCGAGGACCTGAGTGTCCGAGGGCTTGAGAATTGGAGGATCTAATTTCCTTTTTGACTTTTTTGCAAGTCGCGATCGATTTTCTGCTTCCCGCCGTAAGTTACAGATTAAAAATAATTAAGACCACTTCAAAAAATAGAATGCAAGTGTAGGTGATCCAAACCCTGATAGGGAATGCTCATTCCTAAGTCGTAAATTTTATCTTTTAAGATTTAAGTTATAAATTCTAAATTCTAAATTCTAAAACGCTCTAACTTGCTATTGAATTTTTAATGCCATGAGCTACGACCCCCGTTTTGACCGCTACAGATCGCCGAATTTTAAACGCAAAAAACAGGCGGGCGATTCCCTACGGGATAGCTTCGCCGCGCGTACTGGGTGGGAAAAACCAGCCAAACCTAGATCTTCCGGCAGTTTCGGCCGATCGCCACAACAGACGGCTGCATCTTGGGGGCGACCGGTGGAGCGTTTAAAGCGCAGCAAGTTCCGTTTGTGGGCGGTGTGGGCGGTGTTGATGCTGGGGGGGCTGGGGCTGGCTGTGAATTTGTTTTATTTGCAGGTGACGCGAGCTCCGGCGCTGCGTAAACAAGCTCTTCAGCAGCAAACTCTCAAAACGAAGCCGTTTGTACCGAGACGCCCGATAATTGACCGCGCAGGAAATGTTTTGGCGATCGACAGACAGGTGTACACGCTCTACGCTCACCCGAAGTTATTTAACCACTCGAAGGCGGAAATTGCTGCTAAGTTGGCTCCGATGCTGGCGATCGAACTGACTCCGGGCACTACGTCGGAAACTGAACTGATACGCAGGTTTAATCTTGCTGAAAGCGGTATTACAATTGCGGAGTCTCTGCCTCAAGAGGTTGCCGATCGCGTCGCTGGGATGCAAATTAAAGAGAGTCTGGTCGATGGCTTGGAGTTGCTGCGGCAGCAGCAGCGTTTTTACCCCCAGCAGGAGTTGGCGGCGGATATCCTCGGTTATGTGGACGGGGAACGGAAGGGACAAGCCGGGGTGGAATACAGCCAGCAGAATTTGTTGGAACGATCGATGCCGTCGATTCAGTTTAGCAGGTCGAGCAATGGGAATTGGGTTCCCGATCGACTGACGGCGGGATTTGTGCAGCTTGATGACTTGAAATTGCAATTGACGATCGACAGTCGCTTGCAGCGGGCTGCCCGAAGTGCCCTCAAGGAAAAAATGAAGCAACACGATGCGAAGCGGGGCACAGTGATTGTGATGGATGCCCGTAACGGGGAATTGCTGTCAGTTGTGGCGGAACCTTCTTATGACCCGAATCAATATTTTAATTTCGATTTGTCGCGCTATAAAAATTGGGCTGTCACTGATGTTTATGAGCCTGGTTCGACTTTTAAAGCGATTAATGTGGCGATCGCTCTGGAAGCGGGTGCGGTGAAACCTAATACTGTGTTTAACGATGAAGGTCGGATTTATATGAATCCCTGGACTATCCAAAATTCCGATTACCAAAGAGCAGGCGCACGCGGGCCTTCGACTGTTACTGAGATTTTGAAACATTCTAGTAATGTGGGGATGGTGCACATCATGAGAACCATGAAACCTTCTCTTTACTATCAAGCTTTAGAAAAACTCGGACTCGGACAAACTGCGGGAACTGATTTGCCTTTTGAAGTAAGCAGTCAACTTAAAAATCGAGAGCAATTTATTAACTCTCCGGTGGAAGTTGCTACTACGGCCTTTGGGCAAGGTTTTTCGATTACTCCGATGCAGTTGGTGCAGCTTAACGGCGCTTTGGCTAATGGTGGCAAGTTAGTGACTCCTCACGTTGTGCGGGGACTTTTTGATAGGGAAGGTGAAGCTTATTGGAAGCTTCCGAGGGCGGTTCCAAAGCAGGTTTTTTCGCCGGAAACTACTAAGCAGGTGTTAGAAATGATGGAAACTGTGGTTGATGGTGGTACGGGGAAAGCTGCACAAATTCCTGGGTATCGGATTGCTGGAAAAACAGGCACGGCTCAAAAAGCTAATGCTGGTGGGGGTTATTCTAAGAACGCGATTATTACTAGCTTTGTGGGGATAATGCCTGTGGAGGCTCCTCGGTATGTGGTGCTGGCGGTGATTGATGAGCCTAATCAGGGTTCTTCGGGGGGTACGGTGGCGGCTCCGATTGTGGAGTCGGTGATGGAGGCGCTGATTTCTATTGAGAAGATTGCGCCGAGTAAGAAGTAGTTGATTATATCTGAGATGTGGCGTCAGAAATTGACATCGAATATAACGATCGACAACAAGGCGATGGAGGACACGGCAAGGCCGTTTCCCTACCCCCAACATAATTCATCGGGTGATCGGATGTAAGCATCGCCCAATTTGTAGGAAAACGGCACTGCCGTGTCCAGATTTCGGGTAATATCGTTTTCCCTGACGCACCCTACATCAGTGACTCAGGAATGAAAAATAAATAAGTTGATTAGTTATCGGTTATAATGTAAAAAGTGTGAGATTACAATTTTTACCAAAACAGAGATCAACTCACAACGGATTTTTCTACTTAACTATTCTAATTT
>NZ_JAUBPI010000089.1:0-26088 GCF_036700645.1 Microcoleus sp. S36b_A4
CTGACCAGTTTTTTTTCAACAATTCTCTAAAAGCCTCTTGACAAAAGACTTACAGTCTTAACTTGTCACCAATGTACGGACTCAAAAAATTTATGGGAAAAGAATTTATGGGAATTACTCGATCGACCTTCGCGATCGACCCTGATGGTAGGATTGAAAAGGTTTATCGGAAAGTCAAACCAGAAACTCACGCAGCCGAGATATTAGCAGACTTGCCAGACCTCTCGCCTGAATGAAAAATTAAAAATTAAGACTTTTGAGCTGCCAGCTAAGAAACCTGAAATTACTTTCCCCTAAACAAGCTTTTGAGTTTATGCGTCGATTGTGGCAAATTGTACAAACTGTGCTGGGACTGATTTTTCGACATCCCGTCACTGGTACTGCGGTGATTCCCGTATTGCCTGACGGGCGAATTGTGTTAATTCGCCGCCGCGACAACGGTCGCTGGGCACTGCCGGGAGGTATGGTGGATTGGGGAGAGGATATTCCCACAACTGTGCGCCGGGAATTAGCGGAGGAAACAGGACTCGATTTAGTTAAAATCCGTCGCTTGGTGGGTGTTTATTCGGCAGCCGATAGAGACCCTCGCTTGCACTCGATTTGTATCGTGGTGGCAGCAGAGGTAGAGGGAAAAATGCAAGTTCAGGATACGCTTGAAGTCAGCGAGGTTGAGGCTTTTTTGCCCGCATCGCTGCCGGAGGGCGCGCTCAGCCACGATAACAACCAACACTTACAGGACTATTTTCAAGGCCTGACAACTTTGGCGTAAATCGGCGAGGCATCCAAATTTGATCAAAGTCGGAAATTACCTCGCCGTCAAAAATTTTCTGTATATAAATGTGGAATTAATTTTCACTGTTTTCCTACTTTTATTCACAAACTCTGAACATTAAATTAATCATCTTTTTATTACTAAATATTTAACCGGATGTACTCACCGCTACGCAATTCTCGGGTCAAACTCTCTGTAGGGCAAATCTTCTGGCACGAAGTCGGTCAAGGCCCGAATTTAGTATTTTTGCACGGTTCTTGGCACGACAGCAGTCAGTGGCTGAGGACGATCGAACATTTGAGCCCCTACTACCACTGCTTCGCACCGGATTTGCTGGGGTTTGGCGACTCGGAACGCCCAAATCTTCATTATTCGATCGACTTGGAAGTAGAATGTCTCGCCCAATACCTCGATACTTTGAAGTTGCGACAGGTTTATTTAATCGCTCACTCTGTGGGCGGCTGGGTGGCCACCAGCTACGCTATCAAATATCCCGATCGAGTTCAGGGTTTGGTGTTGTTGGCCCCAGAAGGCGTCAAGGTTGGCAACCGGCGGGGGCGGTGGCAGACGGCTAGCTGGCTAATGGGCCAACCACCGCTGGCTTTGTGGTTGCTACGATCAATCTATCCAATTGCTAAGTTGCTGGGTAGCAAAAAAAAGATTGACGGATTGCTAAAGTTCAGACAGCAGTTGATGGAGTCCCCTGTTGCCGTGCAGTTGCTGTTCGGGCGCCGGCGGGCGGAAATTACAGCGGAATTAGTTGATGAGAATTTGTCTTTGCTAAAAGTGCCTGTTTTGCTGTTGCAAGGTTCTGAAGATACTCCCGCAGCTTCGTCTCTGTGTCAATCCTATGCTGCTCTGGCTCCTAATGCCGAACTGCAATTGGTCAGTCCGGGGGAAAGCAATTTGCCGCAGGAAGTCCCGGATGTTGTGGCCAACTATATTCGCGAGTTTGCTAGGTGAATTGGGAATTGGTAATTATTGGGAATTGGGAATTGGGAATTGCGAATGGATAAAATGACAACAGTCAACTGACAACAGTCAACAGTCAACAGTTAACAGGCTAATTCCCCAAAAAATAGCCTCTGGTGCGTCAATTAAGCCTGCGGCTGTATCAGGAAAGGCTGCGGTGAGGTATTTTAAAAGCATAGTGCGATCGCCCCCCGTGACCGCAATTTTGCTATCAGGAAACAAACACCGCCAATCTTCAATAAAATCCCTAACTCCTGCCACCGTCGCATACACAACTCCGCTTTGAATTGCCCCAGCAGTGTCTTTCGCCCAGCGGTATGGCAGATTTTGTGGTAAAGTGATTAAAGGTAATGCAGAAGTTTTTTTAGATAGCGACGATAACTGCAAACCCAAACCTGGTAAGATTGCGCCCCCAACTAAATACCTATTGACATCAGCCCCAGTAAATGTTAAAGCTGTACCAGCATCTATAAGTAAAACTGGCCAATCCAATTGGTGGCCAGCGCCCAGTACAGCCAAAGCTCTGTCAATTCCCAGGGTAGGATAGAGTCCCCTGATCGGCAACTGGTCTAAAGTAATAATTCGGACATCAGGATAACTCTGCCAAATTGCTGTTTGCTGGGTAACTACTGAAGCCAAAATTAGAGGCAGCGGCACTAAAGAAAGTGTGCGAGGATTAGAAAAAGCGGTAGTAGCAGGAAGACAAAGGAGATTTTGAGAAGATATTTCCTCGATCGACCTCATTACTATTTGCACCAAATATTCGGCTTTTTCCTCCTCCGAGAGCCGGGAAACCGCATCAGTATTTAGATGCTGTGTATCCCATGTTTTCTCCAGGGTTTTGCCCACAAATAATCCCCAGTGCAGCCGGGAATTGCCGATCGCCAAAGCTATTTTAATCTGGGCTTTACCTGTCAATCCAGAAGTAATGTTGTCGGTGCTTGCTGGCGAACGGAAATTGTCGGGAATTGAATTTTCCATATTGATCGATCCGGCGCAAACATTGAACTAAAGATAGATTTTAGATTAATTTTATTCGCTTAAACGGGCGGTTAACTCTATTTGACATCTGACCAAGTTCCATGCCACGCGCCAATTAGTATTGTCGGCTGCAGAGGGCATACTTGCTAAATATAAATATTTGTAAAGCAAATAATTGCTTTGCTCAGGCGGCATCCTTTATAATGTCTTAAGATATTCCAAAGTCCTGGTAGCTGCGATGGGGCTGTTGGCGGGGTAAGCATAGGTTTAAAAAACCAGACTCAATCAAAATACTGTACAACTCCTGAGTAAATATGTCTTTAAAAATACAAGAGCACGAAAACCCCTGGCAAAGAGTAACTTCGCGGTTGCCTGAATCTGAAAACTGGAGGCAGGAAGAAAGTCTTTCGCTGCCGGAAGTAGACCAACAAAAAGCCCTAATAGTGCAGATGCAGCAGCAAGTTCAGTTATCAAACTTGCTGAACCAAATTAATAACGAAATTCGCAGTACACTTGACATAGAAGAAATTTTGACATCGGCCTGCAGATTGCTGGGGCAAGCATTACAGTGCAGTCGCGTGAGCATTTTAGTCAAAGAATCAAATACAGAAAAAATTTTAGTTACGCGCGGAGAGTACAACGCGGGGGACTATCCGATCCAACTGGGAATGAAAGTACCGATGACTGACAACCCGCATTTAGCTGCAGTCGTGTCTCAACAAGATTCCCTAGCAGTGACGAAGTTTCTCGATTTTCCGGGATTGAACCCACAAACCCGAAAAATTGCCGAAGCTTTGGAGATTAAGTCAATGCTGGCAGTAGCTACTCGCTATCAAGGTGAAGTGAATGGCATAATTGGCTTGCATCAGTGCGATCGCGAACGGGAATGGACTGATTGGGAAAGGCAGCTTTTAGAAGGGGTTGGATCGCAATTGGCGATCGCGATCAATCAAGCCAAACTCTATAGCAAAACCCGGCGCCAAGCCGAACGAGAATCGCTGCTACGGCTGATCGGCAACCAAATTCGCAGTACCCTCGATCTGGAAACTATTTTACAAACAGCGGTGAGAGAAGTCCGCCAAATGTTGCAGTGCGATCGAGTAATCATCTATCAGTTTCAAGACAACTGGCAAGGAAAAGTTGTGGTTGAAGATATGGTGATTCCTTGGCCTTCAATTTTAGGAGATATGGGGGCTGATAAGTGTTTCCGGGGAGATTACGCCGATCTTTACCAGCAAGGGCGAGTCAAAGCAATTAATGATATTTTTAATGCTGGTTTAGAGCCTTGTCATGTCGATTTCTTAAATAGTTTGCAGGTTAAAGCTAATCTGATTGTGCCGATTGTTACATCCAGAACTGAAGAAAATACCCCGGACACAGCCGGAAGCTATAATCCTAAGTTTCCCGGTAGGCTGTGGGGTTTGCTGATTGCTCACGAGTGCCGGGATACCCGCAATTGGCAGCGGCAAGAAATGGAGTTGCTCTCCCAGATAGCCAACCAAATGGCGATCGCCATTCAGCAAGCAGAACTTTACAGCCAAGTCCAAGATGCGGCGGTAAAATCTCAAGCTCAAACCCAGCAGTTGCAGGCTGCACTAGAAGAATTGCGATCGGCGCAGCAGCAATTGATTCAAAGCGAAAAAATGTCAGGTTTGGGGCAAATGGTGGCGGGCATTGCTCATGAAATTAACAACGCCAACAATTTCATCCACGCTAACTTGTTTCACGCTCAAGAATATTTTAAAGCCTTGAACGAAGCTCTAGAACAAGCCGGAAATGCCTGCCCGGAAGCAGCGGAAGCAATTGTCAGAATCAATGAAGAACTAGAACTCGATTACATTCGAGAAGACTTTGGTAAACTGCTCAATTCAATGCGGGAAGGCAGCGGGAGGATTCGCTCAATCGTGATGACGCTGCGAAATTTTTCTCGTTTAGACCACGCTGAATTAAAACCAGTAGATTTGAATGAAGGTTTAGAAAGCAGTTTCTTGATGCTGCAAAATAAGCTAAAAACTCATATCAAAATAGACAAGCAATACGGCAGTTTGCCGCCCGTCCAATGTCATGCGAGTCAAATTAACCAAGTATTTTATAATTTGATTGACAATGCTTTAGATGCGCTTCAGTCAACGAGCAAACCGGGGGAATTAACTATTCGTAGTTGGCAAAGCGAGCCGGACTGGGTAACAATCTCTGTCCGCGACACGGGAACTGGCATTCCTGCAGAAATTCAAGACAAGATTTTTGACCCATTTTTTACTACTAAACCCGTGGGTAAAGGTACGGGTTTAGGACTTTCAGTGTGCTATCAGGTAATTGTTCAAGCTCACGGTGGCAAGCTGAGTTGCGTCAGTCAGGCTGGCGAAGGAACTGAGTTTATTGTAGAGTTGCCCCTGACAAATCAGAGGAGGGTAAGTGCATAATTCTTGCTTTAGTCAGATTAACCCTGTTTTGTCACTCTGGCAGTAGTAGAGAACCCATTTGACATCTTGAGGGCGATCGTAAATCACATTACGGATCACTAATACACTTGGTTTTTTACCATCGCACTTTTAACATTACTCCGGACAGTTTTGGGAACGAGACTACACGCTTACGCGGGGCAAGGATCATAAATAAAGTCGAATTAAATGTAAGTCAGGGGTGGAGCTGACATTGATTTAATTATCCACAGGGGCTGCGAAGTCTTAGAGAATAAGCCATTGGGCCATATAAAAACTGTCCGGACTATTGTTTTAATAGAATCAGATTTAACTTACGCCCGAACCTCAATTTTTAGGAATTCCCAACAGGGTTATGCGTAGACATATAAAATCCTGAGTGTTTTTACTCATAAAAGTTTCTGCTGATTCACTTCCACAATAAACTTGGTTTTTTACCATCGCATTTTTAATAGAATCAGATTTAACTTACGCCCGAACCTCAATTTTTAGAAATTCCCAACAGGGTTATGCGTAGATATATAAAATCCTGAGTATTTTTACTCATAATAGTCTTTGCTGATTCACTTTTGTCCGCTGAAGCAGTAAACGCGGCCTCTTGGGCGGCTCGGAATTTGGGATTTAAGCTCTCCTCTACAGATGTGTAAAACCCGCTTTTTATAGGGCTGAAAAAAATATCGCAATTTTTCCGGATAAAACCTATTGATGATGAAAGTTAAACATCCCTATGTAAATAGGTCTAAATAGGTGTAATTATTTACACTCAATATTTAATCGGGGGCAATAATACCTTCAGATGCTGATTGGGCAAGCATTTTTACTTGATTTACCTGCACGTATGAGGCAATTTTTCTTGCAGTGACAAATCGCTACAAGAAAGCCCAACCTCTGGTTTTCAGTCACTTCTAATCCTTAATTACTCATCATCAAAGGAGAATCTATGGCTACTTCATTCACTGGTTCTTTGGGTACAACCACTAATTACAGCAGCATCAGTGACCTAATTAAACAATGGCCGACTGCCGCCCAGGATCAAGGCATCCAACTGTCTGGGATAGCTTTTGATGGCTTTGAAACGAACTACACTAACCCTATTCCCATCAGCAACCTCACGTTAGCAACGAACGAAACCCCTAAAAGCGGGTTGAGCTACGGCAGTCCCGCTGGTATTGGTGTCTACGGCTCTTATAGTGGTTGGTTTACCGACGCCACTAAAGATCGGTCGGAAATCAACTTTGACCCCAACACCAATCTATCTCAGGTGCTGAAGGTGAGATGGGCAGATAATAAAGATATCACTAGCGCCACGATCGACCTCAGTGGATTATTTCCCAAATCAAGTTCTACTACAGTGAACGATCAAGGCGATGAAGTTGGTTCGCTGCAACTCTTTAATAATGGGGCTTTAGTACCGGCTACCAATTTTACGATTACTCGCCTCAGCGCTCCGAGCGCTCCAAAACCGATCGGTGTGTCTTCAAATGGAGTGACTGTCACTGGCGATCGTGCCGATGGCAATTTCACATTCCAGATACAAGCAAATTCCACTAGCGTTGCTTTTGACGAACTGCGGTTTTCCGCCACAGCCTACGCGAACCCCACCGCTGCCTACCTCGGCACCTCCCCCAAAAGCGATAGTTCCGACTACCTAGTGCGGAGTATTCAATATCAAGGCATTGATGTGACGCCGACGCCGACGCCGACGCCGACGCCAACTCCGACGCCGACGCCGACGCCGACATCTCCAAGTCTCTTTCAGTTCGCCCAACCAAATTACACGGTGGCTGAAGGTGGCGTGGCGACGATTAACGTTACTCGCACCGGTGGCACGGCGGCTGCATCGATTAACTACTCTACTCTTGACGGTTCGGCAAGTTCAACAGGCAGTGCACCGGATTACACTGGAACGTCGGCGGGGGTGTTGAATTTTGCTGCGGGGCAAACTACCGCTAGTTTCACCGTGACGGCTTTGAGTGATTTGACATTGGAATCGCCGGAAACGGTGAATTTGGTGCTCTTCGGTGGCAATGTCGCCAGTAATCCGTCAATTTTGACGATTAATGATGTGCCGCCGACTCCGGGGACAACTCCGACGCCGACGCCGACATCTCCAAGTCTCTTCCAGTTCGCCCAGCCAAATTACACTGTGGCTGAAGGCGGCGTGGCGACGATTAACGTTACTCGCACCGGTGGCACGGCGGCTGCATCGATTAACTACTCTACTCTTGACGGTTCGGCAAGTTCAACAGGCAGTGCACCGGATTACACTGGAACGTCGGCGGGGGTGTTGAATTTTGCTGCGGGGCAAACTACCGCTAGTTTCACCGTGACGGCTTTGAGTGATTTGACATTGGAATCGCCGGAAACGGTGAATTTGGTGCTCTTCGGTGGCAATGTCGCCAGTAATCCGTCAATTTTGACGATTAATGATGTGCCACCAACTGGGACGACGCCAACTCCGACGCCGACGCCTACGTCTCCAAGTATCTTCCAGTTCGCCCAACCAAATTACACTGTGGCTGAAGGCGGCGTGGCGACGATTAACGTTACTCGCACCGGTGGCACGGCGGCTGCATCGATTAACTACTCTACTCTTGACGGTTCGGCAAGTTCAACAGGCAGTGCACCGGATTACACTGGAACGTCGGCGGGGGTGTTGAATTTTGCTGCGGGGCAAACTACCGCTAGTTTCACCGTGACGGCTTTGAGTGATTTGACATTGGAATCGCCGGAAACGGTGAATTTGGTGCTCTTCGGTGGCAATGTCGCCAGTAATCCGTCAATTTTGACGATTAATGATGTGGCGACAACTGGGACGACGCCGACGCCGACCCCAACTCCGACCCCAACTCCGGCGACAACTCCGGCGCCAATCACGTATTTCTTCAGTGCGGCTAATTACAGCGTCAACGAGGGCAGCACTGCGCCGATTACCATCAATCGCAGTGGCAACGTTACGGCAGCGAGTGCGATTTTGTTCAGCACGGGTGACGGTAGTGCTAGTTCTCCAGCGGATTACAACAGTGTGACTCAAGGGGTCTTTTTTGCAGCCGGACAAACTAGCGCACAAGTTCCGATTCAAACTTTATTTGACAATATCACGGGGGAGCCTACTGAAACGGTGAATTTGTTCTTGGCTGGTGGCAGTTTGGCTAGTCCGTCAGTAGCAGTTTTGAGCATTATCGATCCTACTTTTGTGGCTCCGACTGTGTTCTCTTACGGTTCGTCTCCTGGTTCTGTTGCTGATGGTCAGTCTGGAACTTTTACAATTAATCGGACTGGCAATACTTCGGTTTCGGCTTCGGTGGACTATTTGATTGCTCCTCCTACTGGTCCTGGTCAACCTTTTAACTTCATAGACTACACCATTAATCCATTCAGGGATTTTACTGGAGGCACGGTTAACTTTAATCCCGGTCAAACTAGCGTTAGTCTGACGATTACCAATACTCCAGGTTTGACTGGTGGTAATGTGGGTTTAAGCTTTGGCCCAGGTGCGAATGTCGGCATTCCGGGATCCACTACAATTACTTTGCTTTAAGGCTGTTAGTAGGGCGAGAAATCCTTGCTCTACTAATATGTCTCGCAAGTAGTTAAATGCTTTTTATCAGTCTGATTCCTCACTACAGCTTTTTTCAAGAAAGCGAGGTACGCAGGTAAAATTTTCGCTGTGTGACAGTCGCTGGCACCGACAGCTAATGGGATTCACCTACAGGGCTGATTGTGGGCTGCCTCGACCCGAATCCCATTGCTGGTGCTAGTTTCGTCACTTTCAACCCATTTGCTAGTCCGGTCTGATAGCACCCTTTCAAGGTCGTACTCTTAGATGCTACGCCCGTTATTCGAGTACGACCTTGGACTCTTGTGTATGGAAATAATTAGATGGCAATTGGCTATCAACTTGGGGTTTTTTAGATTCTTTTTTTGTGGTAATTATTGTTAGTAGAAGCGATGCTAAAATTATCGGCTGGATATTTTTTTTGCGCTTACCTACTTAATCATTAATTTGTTGATAAGCTTGCTGACACTGTTCAAAGGTTGAGGGGTCAGCTCTCCTATTCCTAAAATATAGTTGTTGATGTATTCTTATCAAAGTTTCGTAAGGCACTGGCTGGGGTAATTGCTGGATTAATTGCAAATATTCGCCATCAGTGCGGCTGGGTTGGTAAACTACGGTTCCCGCATCATTTAACCGCTGTAACAAAGCCATGTAAAGACAGTGGCAAGCTTGGCGGTATTTGCCTTGTTGCTGCAATTTTTGCGATCGCAACAACCACTATGCTACCGACAAATCGTTAATTGTTTGTTTCGCACTGCCATCAGTTGTTGGATTCCTATTTTTGAAATTATGAATATAAAAACGTAACAGTTGCCAAATGTGCCAACTTGCCCAGACTGCGAGCAATGCTAAGATTAACCGAAAGCTGGGTTTAGCGATCGTCCCCAAGATGGGGGAATCACACCAAGATGGCAATTTGACATTCGGTATATTTTGGGTAGCTTTTAGTTCCTACCACTCCTGCAATCGCTGTTGCGACTTTCCTATTTGCCAACTCAAGTTAGTTTTATCAAAGGGACTTTCAGACATAGCTTTACTTCACTTAATCGATTTTGCCCTGTGGATTTGGGATTTTTTTATTCGATCGTCTTACTGCACATTTTTTACAGCTTTTAAGTTGCTACTAACTAATTGACTCCTCGATCGCAATTTCCATGCAAAACTCAGTACCTCGATCGCCAAACCGATAAAACTTGGTTTCATTACCACACATATTAGCTTTTTGTCAATAGATAGATATCACTTTTGGGATGCTTAACTGAGTGATAGGAAATTTGATAAAGATTTACAAAAGAAACGTGTCAGAATGGAAACAATAAGGTAATGGGTAAAAGACAAGGAGGCACTGATGGTAGCGCTGACTGAACGAGTCCAACGCAGATTGACGGTGGAAAAAGTCGAAATTGCCCCTGATACAACGGCAATTCGATGCCTGGACTGGGAGAGAGACCGCTTTGACATCGAATTCGGACTCAAAAACGGTACAACTTACAACTCATTCATTATTCGCGGTGAAAAAACAGCCCTCGTCGATACGTCGCACGAGAAGTTTCGCCAGCAATACATGGAAACTCTGACGGGCGAAATTGACCCCAAAGAGATTGACTATTTAATTATCAGCCACACCGAGCCAGACCACAGCGGTTTAGTCAAAGACGTGCTGGCGCTGGCACCCCAAGCAATTGTTGTGGGGGCGAAAGTAGCAATTCAATTTTTAGAAAACCTTGTACACCAACCATTTGAGCGATTGGTAGTCAAAAACGGGGACAAACTAGATTTAGGAAACGGCCACATTATCGAATTCGTATCGGCGCCGAACTTGCACTGGCCCGATACTATTTTCAGCTACGACAGCAAAACTCAAGTGCTGTTTACCTGCGACGCTTTCGGGATGCACTACTGTTCCGACAGCACCTTCGATGACGATTTAGCAGCAGTTGAGGAAGATTACCATTTTTATTATGAGTGTTTGATGGCTCCCAATGCTCGATCGGTACTCAGTGCCATGAAGCGGATGGCAGAGTTGGGAGAAATCAGTACAGTTGCGACCGGTCACGGCCCCTTGCTGCGACACAACGTAGTTGAACTCACCGGGCGCTACAAAAAGTGGAGCCAAGCGCAAGCTAAGGCAGAAACCACTGTAGCGGTATTTTACACTTCCGATTACGGATTTAGCGATCGACTCAGCCAGGCGATCGCCCACGGTATCACCAAAACCGGTGTCGCTGTGGAAATGATGGATTTGAGAATCGCCGACTTGCAAGAAGTCCGCGAACTTGTTGGTACCGCCGCCGGTATCGTGATTTGTTCGCCGCCGAGTAGTGGTACGGCTGCTGCGAATGCCGAAGCTGCTATCAACACAATTTTAGTTGCGGCTAACAACAAACAATCTTTCGGTTTGTGCGAATCCGGCGGTGGCGATGACGCATCGATTTACCCGCTGCGAAACAAGTTCAAAGAGTTGGGTTTAAAAGAAGCATTTCCCAACATTTTAATTAAAGAATCACCGACAGAAGCTAGTTATCAACTTTGCGACGAAGCAGGCACCGACTTGGGACAGTGGCTGACGCGGGACAAGGCTGTCAAACAGATGAAATCCCTCGACAGCGACCTTGATAAAGCTTTGGGACGAATCAGCGGCGGACTGTACATCATCACCGCCCAAAAAGGCGATGTTAGCGGTGCGATGCTGGCTTCTTGGGTAACTCAAGCTAGCTTTAAACCGCTAGGTTTAACAATAGCAGTTGCGAAGGATCGGGCGATCGAATCGATGATGCACGCGGGAGATAAATTTGTTCTCAACGTGCTGGAAGAAGGCAATTATCAAACCTTGATGAGGCACTTTTTAAAGCGTTTTGCTCCGGGTGCAGATCGATTTGCCGGAGTTAAAACTCAACCAGCAACCAACGGTTCTCCGATTTTGACAGATGCTTTGGCGTACATGGAATGCGAAGTAGTCAGCCGGATGGAACTTTCGGATCATCATATCGTATATGCGATCGTCGATAACGGTCGCGTCTCCAATCCCGATGCACTGCCGGCAGTTCACCACCGCAAAGTGGGAAATCACTATTAGGAAGGAAATTCGGGTGCTTATGTGGCACCTTACCTACGCAAAAACTCTCAACGTAGGGTGCTTATGGCGAACCTTACCTGCAGCTAAACTTACGGTGCGCCATAAGCCTTTTCTTACCTTTTGTATTTCCATTTTCACTTTTAGGAATTGCCAATGCCTGCCAATCTTTTAGAAGACCGAGATTACACAATTATTATTGCCAGAAGCGATGCCAGCAGAGACCCTCACCATCCTTGGTACGAGGATTGGGTAGAAGCACAGGCATCTCTGATCGACTTAGCAAAAAAATGTCAGGAATTTGACAGCGACGGCATCACCCTTTACGAAGCTTCTACTCCTATGTGGAAGTATAAAAATTCAAATGTTGCCCGGTTAGCTCAAATTTTGCAGCGACAAAATACGGAACCGGATTCAGAAAACCCGACTGCAATTAATTTGGAAGAAGCTCTGAAAGCAACTTTTAGTGATTATTTCGCAAGCAAACCAAATGCCAAAGGGAAGAACGGAGCAATAATTGTTGCAGTCCTAGATCAAAAACCAGAAAATACTGCTGCTGTTGCCGAAATTCTTGTAAGTGCGGCCAATACGATAGATAAAGATGAAGAAATTGGAGTGAGCTTTATCCAAATTGGGGATGATTTGACAACCAGGGAATTTCTGATTGACCTGGATACCAATTTACAGGATCGAGGTGCAAGGTTTGACATTGTAGATACCAAGTTTTGGCACGAAATCAAAAGAAGTTCTGTAGTTCAGTTTCTCATAGGTGCAATTAATGACTAACACTTTGACTCCTAGACTCGCATCTGATGCCAAACCCCGCGACGTGCAGTTTATCCCGATCGCACTCGATACTTTTATTGTGCGATCGCGCACTTGGGATCGGCTCAAATTTGAAGTCGAGTATTCGCTGCAAAAGGGTACGACAGCCAACAGCTATATTATTCAAGCTGACAAAACTGCTTTGTTCGACCCGCCGGGGGAATCTTTTACTGAAAATTACCTGGAATTTTTGCAGCAACGGGTGGACTTGACCAAGCTGGATTACATAATTTTGGGGCATTTCAATGCTAACAGAGCAACTACGATTAAAGCTCTGTTAGAATTAGCTCCTGAAGTAGCTTTGGTTTGCACGAATCCAGCGGCCATTAGTTTGCGAGCCGCTTTCCCAGACCAAGAATTAAACATTATGATTGTTCGGGGAGAAGAAACTCTCAATTTAGGAAAAGGTCACGCCTTAAAATTCATCGCGACTCCGACTCCTCGCTGGCCTGATGAACTTTGCACCTACGATCCGCACACTCGAATCGTGTTCACTGACAAACTATTTGGAGCTCACGTTTGCGGCGACCAAGTATTCGATGAAGGCTGGAGCGTTTACAGCGAAGATCGGCGCTATTATTACGATTCTCTGCACGCATCTCAGGCCAAACAAGTGCTGGCCGCAATGGATAAATTAGCCGATTTACCAACAGCATTTTATGCTCCCGGTCACGGCCCGATCGTCCGTTACGGCCTGAATGAACTGAGCAATTTGTATCGGGAATGGAGCCAGCAACAAAATTCAAAAGACTTGACAGTTGCTTTGATTTATGCTTCAGCTTACGGAAATACGGCTACTTTAGCGCAGGCGATCGCCAAAGGAATTACTAAAGCCGGCGTTGCGGTGGAAAGTATCAACTGCGAATTTGCGGAACCGGGAGAAATTAAAGAGGCGATCGAAAAATGCGCGGGGTTTATCATCGGAACTCCCACGCTAGCAGGACACGCTCCGACGCAAATTCAAACTGCTTTGGGAATAGTTTTATCTACAGCAACTAAGAGCAAATTAGCGGGGGTTTTCGGTTCTTTTGGCTGGAGTGGAGAGGCGATCGACTTAGTGGAAAACAAGCTGAAAGATGCTGGCTATCGAATTGGATTTGAGCCGATTCGAGCCAAATTTAAGCCGACGGCGGCGACGATTCACGAGTGCAAAGAAGCGGGAACGGATTTTGCTCAAGCTTTGATTCGATCGCAAAAATTGCGGGCACCGAAACCGCAGTTAGCAGCGGGGAGCGATCGCACTGAACAAGCAGTAGGGAGATTGGTTGGTTCGCTGTGCGTACTCTCGGCGAAGCGGGGAGAAGTCGCCAGTGCGATGCTGGCTTCGTGGGTGTCGCAAGCAACCTTTAATCCGCCCGGTGTGACGATTGCGGTGGCGAAAGATCGATCGATCGAAGCTTTGATGTACGCCGGAGATAAATTTGTGCTGAATATCTTAGCCGAAGGGCGACAGTTGCGGAAGTATTTCATGAAAAACTTTGCTCCCGGAGAAGACAGATTTGCCGGAGTCGAAACAATGGAAGCTAGCAACGGCTGTCCGGTTTTGACTGATGCTCTAGCTTATCTGGAATGCCAAGTGATAAGTCGGATGGAATGCGGCGATCACTGGGTAGTTTACGCGGCGATTGAAAACGGTCATTTGCTCAATAATGACGGCGTGACAGCGGTGCATTACCGGAAATCAGGGAGTCATTATTAAGCTACGGCTAGGACACGGCAATGCCGTGTCCCTACAAATTCATCGAAGTTTTTATCTGCGTTAATCCGCGTTAATCTGCCCTCATCTGCGGTTTAAAAACCGACTTACTTCTCCTCAGCAGTCTTTTCCGGCCACAGATAAATAGCACCCGAAATCAAAGTTAGAGCCACAGAAACCCAAAAAGCAATTAAGGCGGGAAAGTTCCACGCATCGGAAAGAGGAGCAATTAAAAGTGCGATCGCCACAATCTGACTCACCGTCTTCAACTTCCCCCAAATATTAGCTCCCGAAATCGTAGTTTTATTAACACGCCACCCCGCAATTGTCAACTCCCGACCAAAAATCAAAAACACTCCCCAAGCCGGGATTTTCCCCAACTCAATCAACACTAAAAGCGGCGCGAGAACCAACAATTTATCCACCAAAGGATCGAGAAACTTACCCAAATCGGTAATTTGATTCAGTTTCCTAGCCAAATAGCCGTCCAGCCAATCAGTAGCCGCAGCTACCACAAAAATTGCGGTGCAAATCCAGCGGCTTTGCGCGCTTGGGTCGTACAAACCGTAGAGCAGAAAAGGCACTCCCAGTAAGCGAGAAAACGTAATCAAATTAGGCAAATTCATAATAGCAAGAAGTTCGGCAACGCGCAGTGTATCGGGATTTAACGGATGTAAAAGATATCAGGAAGAAATCAGAAGTCGATCGCACAATTCATTAACTCTCGATCCAGTTCTATGATATAGTCTCGGCCGTAAGATTGATTTTCTAATCCTTGTACCAGATTTTCTGGCAGGTCTTGGGCAATTTCACTGCTACAGGAACCAGCAGCTAAAGCAATAGTGGCTACGGTATCGACATCTCCCGAAAAGGCAATGCAATCTAGGAGCAGTTTGCTCATACTATCATTTCGCATGACAGCAGTAATAGCTGCTCTAACACAGACCAAACCTTTAACGCTGACTTGTCCTTGCCAAGGTATCGACCACTCACCAGGGACGTGCTGTTCTAAAAAATTTCCCAAATTCTTCTTTAAACCTAGCTGATAAATAAAATAATGAGACATCAAAGCGGCAGCTATAGCTGCTTTAATGCCATCAGGACTGTTGTGAGTAATTGCAGCTTGAATGGTAGCATTTTCGATGACTTTTTCAATAGTAGGAAAAATGCCAATGGGGCCTGCTCGCATCGCAGATCCGCTTTTATCGCTAGCAGAGTGAATTTTTTCTAAGAATTCTTTTCCGTCTTGAACTTGTAGTAAAAAATTGTAAAATTTGCCAGCATAACCAAATCGCCGATCGCGGTGAAAAGCTGCAACAAATTTGCTGGCTAAAAGTTCCGGCGTCCAAGGTTCTCGGCTGACGATAGCTTCTGCGACGGCTAAACTCATCTGCGTATCGTCCGTGTAACATCCAGGCCGGATATCGTGACGGGGATGCTGGATGTAGCCGTTGAGATTGTTGTACATTGCGATCGTCTGCTGGTCAACAAATTCAAAACCAGCACCGTAAGCGTCACCAATCGCTAATTCTATTAACATATATTTAATTTATTTACTACTATTTCATCCCCTATTTTTTCCTAAAACTTAAAATCCAAAAACAACCCAAAACAGCAAGTCTATTAACACGCACCGTTTTTACTGAACACCACCCCAATTGTTTTGCAAATCAGAGTGATGTCGTAGACAACAGACCACTTGCCCTGATAGGCGAGATCCATCTGCACAATATCGTTAAAGTCTTTAACTCCAGACCGTCCGTGGACTTGCCACTCCCCAGTCAGCCCGGGTTTTACATTTAAACGTTGCCAGTGAAAATCGTCATAGGCAGCAACTTCATCAGGAGTGGGCGGTCGAGTTCCCACCAAACTCATGTCACCGACTAACACGTTCCAGAATTGAGGCAACTCATCCAAACTCGTGCACCGCAAGAAGCGGCCGACGCGGGTAATTCGCGGGTCATTTTCATTCTTAAAAATGTGACCCTTGGCTTGGTTGCTAACTAAATGTTTGAGCTTTTCTGCATCGACAACCATCGATCGAAATTTCCACATTCTGAAATGTCGCCCTTGGAAGCTGCAGCGGACTTGACTGTACAGCAGCGGGCCCCGATCGTCCAACAGCATCGCCACTGCCACCGGCACCGCCACCACTGCAGCAATTGCCAGTCCCAGCAGCGAGCCCAAAATATCGATCGACCGTTTTACCTTGCTCGTTACGGATCGATGATGCTGTTGTTTTGATACACAGACTTTGTAAGTAAATACTTGAAAAAATAAGGACAGCATTTCTGATAATGATGATTTCGACGAGGCACCCATCGGAAATTTCATATGATTTCTCTCAACTTTAACGATCTCTTACTTCCATCTTATTAGCCATCCCAAATCTGCAGAACCTGAAATGCTGAGCTTTGCACAATCTTTAAAAAACAATAACCCTTTTATAAAGTTTCTATGTACTTTTTATAAAAACGTATAAATTTTCTGTAAATTCACGTAAATTTACAGAAAAAAGTTAGTCCTGGACGCAAAAAAACCTGGTTTCGACTAGGACTCTTCCCGGAAGACAGGGAGGATTCTACTGAGAAACCGGGTTTTTTGCCGTTTAGCGATAAATATCGGTGCGAACATCCCAAGCAAGTGTTAGCGGCTCTAACAATTTTTGCTGGCTGCTAGAGGCGAGTTTGCCTAAATATTCGCGAACAACAGAGGCGTGTTCGATATTCAAACGATAACCCCGTGAGACATCTTCAAAGAAAAGTGGCTCGGCCAAAATTACTTCCCAATCGGGATTTTGCCTTGACTCCTCGGCCAACAGCATGAAATCTTCCTCCGCAGGCACAAGTCCCGCCGGCAAATTTCCTTCCAAAATCCGCAAAATCCGGGGTTCGCAGGTGCGGGTATTCACGCCCTGCCGTTCCAACAACTGCAAAATTTCTTGAAAGCTCAGAGTTTCCTGGCCCAAAACCTGCATTAATTCCCACAGCAGAAAAAAGTCGCTGTACTGCTGCTGCGACACATCCAAAATGTGAGGATAGAGAGCCAAACTCGCTAACCCGCAGGCGACTCGACCAAATTTTTGGGGAAAATTTGTACTTTGAGATACAGAATTTAATGCAGAATTGTCAATCTCAAAAATATCTCGATCGCCCTGCAATTCCTGGTCTTGAACCACGATCGCATTCGGCAGCTTCTGGCGCAACCAGCGGGCGATCGCAGGCCAAGCACCCATACCCCCGGCACAAATCGCCTGATTGATCCCCGCCGGCGACATTCCCGCGCGACTGAGCAAAGCATTCAATTCGCGGTTCAACTGCTGCACAAAAGGTACTAAAACCAGACTTTCCAAATCTTTGCGCTTCACATCCCAATGCTGCTGACCAATATCCAAAGCAAAACTTTTTTGATGTTGCAAAGTAACTTTTATTTGCCTTGCCGCCTCTAACAATTGCAAACCAAAAGCAGAACCTTGTAACCGCTGCTGCAATTGATAGCGACTCGGCAAATCTGGATGGCCTGGACGTGGCAAATCGATCGACATTCCCCAAGTTTCATTTTTAGCCAACAACTGACAGATAATATCCTGATCAAAAGCATCGCCAGCAAAACCAAAACTCTGGCAAGTAAAATCAGCACGAGTTAAATCTTGAAGATTGGACGGCAACTCAACTAAAGCTAATTCCACCGTCGCCGCCCCCGCATTCAAAATCAAAGTTCCCCCGCTAAAAGACGAAGCATTCACAGTCAGCGGTGCAGCTTCTTCACCGCTCTTAGCAGAATCCACGGCTGACGACTCGACTTCCATGCCATTTTTCACAGGAGTTACAGCAGCAAGCAAAGTGGCGATCGCATCTTCCACCACAAAAATTTGCGAACCAGAAGCTACCAGAGACGCGCCCAAAACCGCCTCGCGCAGATTAAACATATAAACATCCGACCAGCCGGCCGGAGTCCCCAAAATTACACCCTGCAAGTCTAAAAGCGCCGCATCGAGAGTTTCTGGCGTCAGTCCCGAAGCCCTACAAATTAAATTAGAAACTGGCAATCCTGCAAAATTCGTCCTTGGCGCAGAATCCAAAATTTCCCCTGATTCGGCAAATTTTTGTCCCCGCAAACTCGGATTCAAAGTAGCCAGCAGTGCCCGCACACTTTGCAGCGGCAAGGCGATCGAAAAAGCCTGCAAGGGCGACCACTGCAACAGCGGTTCGTACATCCCAGCAGCCTCCCGCTGAGAAGGAATGCCCACCTTTAAAGGCAATTTAAAATTTTCCAGTAAAAATTCTCCTGCCGCCAAAGCCTGGGGTCGGAATCCCACCGACTTGACTGTCACCTCTGACCCTGGGCTTCCTGGGGCTGTGTTCGCCAGCACCGCAGCCGAGGGAATCCGACAACTGGCCTCTGCTGCCAAAACCTCAGCCTGCGATGCTTCCCAGTAAATTGGGTGCAACTGCCCGCTGGTGCGATCGAGCAAAGCCGCAGACAGGCCGCTGGAACCGAAATCAATCCCCAAATACCAGCTAGAATTCCGGCGTTCTGGGGATGGGGCGATCGCACCTGCTGCAGAATGCCCAGCCGAGTCTTGCTGCTGTGTTCCGGCAAACTCGCTAAAATCAGTTTTCCCCTCAACAACTGCTGCTTTACTCTCTGTCGAAATTAGGTTTTTTTTTTGACTTTCTGGAGGACTCGATCGCAGTTCGTTGATTTCGGCAGTTTCTGGAGGGGGAGAATCACTCGAAGGTCGATCGGTCTCGGTCAAACTAGCCAAAATCTCGTCTAGCGTCAAATTCGATTCGTCTTCCTCAGCAAACAAATCATCCTCAAGTTCGTCTTCCAAAACAAAGGGTTCATCATCAGAGGAGAGTTCCAACACATCGGAGAACAACTCCTCCAGCGTGCCGAGTTCTTCCTCTGCCGCCTCCGCAAAGGGATTGTTTGCAATGCCTTCGGGGGAACTCGCCGATAAATCCAAGCTGTTAGCGACTAAAAAATTCGATCGCCCGAAGCTAGTATTTTCCAATCCCTCCAGATTGTAGAGGTCTGCCTCCAAAAGTTCCAGAGTATTGTTGTCCAAATTGAGAGCTCGATCGAGGTCATCTTCTAATGCCTCGACCGGCAGCAAATCCTCATCCGGCGAAGCTTGGATGTACCCATCATCGAGCCGCTGCGAGGATGAGTCGAACTCGCCAGTTTGAACGTCACCGGCACTTGGCACAGCGGGGGTAGCGCTGGGTCGGTGAGGGCTAATTTCTCCAGGCGTTCTCAACGGCAAAGCTGGTGATTGAGGGACTGTAGCGCCGAACTGCTCGCCTTGGTTTTGACCCGTTTCTAGATTTTCTCGATCGTCCCCGTCAAGTTGCACCTCAGCGGTTGAGGGTGGTGCTTCTGAAACTTGAGGTACTGTTGCCACTTGCGGTTCAAATAAATCTGCACTATCTAAAGTTAGAGACTCTACAGAATTCCCCATTACAAAGTCTGAATCTTCATCTACTAAACTCTCTTCCAGAGATTCGCCTTCATCCAGCAGATTTATAAACAAATCTTCCGTCATTTTTAGCGATCCGGCACTTTCCTGATCCGTCGCAGCTTGATATTCTACACCTTCACTTTTGGTCTCAATTACATTATTTTCTATCGGGAAACTTTCGATTTCTAATTCTACTTCAGGAACCGCTTCTCCCGCAAACAAACTTGCATACAAATCCTCAATCTCTTCTTCGGTTTCTGTTAACCTATTCTCCGATTCACCGCCAGTAAACCGAGTTGCATTTCGAGATTTTTCTGCGGTAGAACCCAACAAATTATCTTCCAACTCCGGGAGCAAACCTGGGGATTGAATGCGGTCGCGATCGCGCCTCAACTGTCTGAATTGCGGAGAAATTTCTGTACCGGCGTAGGGAAATCTGTCTTGTTCTCCGAATTCGCCGGTGCGAATTTCCTGCACCGAGTCTCCTGGCTGACTCTCTGCAGCTGAGTGTTCGATCGCAGTATTTGAAGGGGCTGGAGCGACAGGAGATTGATCGGCTGCTGTTGGGGTGACGGTTTCGAGATTATTTGCTAAATCGATCGGCTGTTGAACGTAAGATGAAGCTTCTCGCCCCAACTGTGCAGCTAAGTGGTTGACCAAAGCCGCGAACATCGCCTCGCTCTGCTGGCTCAAACCGTACATATTTTCGAGTTCTTGTCTCAAGGAAGCTTGATAGCTTTGCAGATTTGCTTGCAAAGCCTCGAACACGATAGCCATCCTAGAATCGAGACTCATCAGCAGACTGTCAGCATGAGATTGGAAAAGTTGCATTTGCTCCAACCTCTGACCCGGCGTCAGCAGCGGGTGTTCTTCTGAGGTTTGTCGGTTAAGTGTTACGTCAATAGCCGATTGTTCATCAGGCGCACTGCCCAAAGAGTATGGTGCTGAGATGCTTTGCAATAACTGATTTTCTAGGGAACTGAGAATTTGGGAGAAATCGCTAGCCAAGGTTTCTTCTAAGCGACCAGTCAGTACCTGCAAGAATTCAGCAATAATTTGCTGTTGGTTGGCTTGTTGCTGAGCTAGGGATTGTTGCTGCTGCCGTTTTGCTTCTAGCTGTTTGATTTCTTGAATTAGAGCTTGCTGCTCTTGCCGCAAAGCTTCTATGTCTTCTTGGAGCGGCCCTGTCAGGTTGGAACGCAGGTTGCTGATTTCTCCGGTTACGGCAAGCATGATTTGCTCTGCTGCTGAGGGGCCAGGGGCGGGCAGAGGCACTTTGGGTACTGGAACTGGTTGCGGGCGGACATTTGGGCGGGTGGGGGCCTTTGGGGCCGTTAGCTTTGAGTCTGAGGAAACCAGATAAGCGCGAACTCGCTCTAAAAGTTGGCGCTGGTGGACAGTATCAAGAGAACCCGTCCAAGGCAATCGGGGTGCGGGCTTGCTGAGTACCTCGTCTATCTCAGCAATCAGTGCTTGAATTTTATACTTCTGAGAATTCAAGGGCGGAACCTCTGGGAATGCGGCTTGGGAGAAACTTTACCGACAAAAGACTGAAGTCAGGCGGCAGCGATGCCAATAGATAGAATAATCTGAATGCGAGTCCGTCAATCGATTTTAGATTTTAGATTTTAGATTTTAGATTTAAGCATTGACCGCACGGATAAATTCGGGGGTTCCTTTATCGGATACAGGTTTTTTATTTCTGGACGGATGAATCCGGGGGCTTCTATCCTGGATGCTTTCGGTCAATTATTCACTAATATTTTCTGACAACTGTTAATTAACCTTTTGCCTTCGGAGCGCTTCTATTGCCTATGATAGGTTAGTCGGTACTCCCCCACCAAATGCCCGCTTCTATCAATTCCAAGTGCTTTCAAATTCTGCGACTCAGGGGCGAGTTTCCCTGCCCGGAGGCTGATTCTGCTCGTAAGAGCTGCGATCCAGACGAACTGTTGCCTTCACCTGCTTGAACGGCGGGCCACACAATGTCACCGCGAGTTTCATTAGCATGGTGGTGCGTCAGTGTCTGTTCATTTTTCACCGACTTGGAAAAAACCTCAAACAATTTGCGATTTGGGATACCGATATTCGGAATTGTCCCCGTATGCTGGATTTGAGTAACCTTTAATTATAGCCTATTATCTGTATTCATGGCTAGATACTAATGGTACAATAATCTTGGGGTAGCAGAAAAGTTGGCTGGGAAGTGGGTGGATTTCGCTCGCCAAGAGCGCCTGTCTTTAGGCTCGCAATGGCTGTGGATTTTGCCCCTCGTGCTGACATTGGCCAGGTTCTAGGCAGTTTGGATTTGGGATCTGTCTACCGTGCTTGCAGGCTTGTACTCGTGGATTCTGCCTTCTCGACAGCAGGGCAAGAGTGACAACAAATCTCTCAGCAGTGTTAAGCTTGTCTTCGCGAAGTGCTTTCAAAGGTAATTCGATCGGCTCAGTCGTTTGCCACATTGCTAAAATTTTGTTAATAAAATTTGCTCAGTGGTATATATCTAAAAAATTATGGTATATTCTTTAGTTTCTAGCTCCCAATCAGAGCTTGAGGCTATTAATTCCCATATTGAGCCTTTGACCGCAAAACTTTAGAGGTAAAATTGCCGATTTTAGATCCTTGATTTTAGATCATTGTTTCTCAAATCTTGAATCTCAAATCGAATGACTCGGCTGCAAGCTATTTCTAACTGCCCAGCGCAGCTCAAGCGCATAAATTAAAATGATGGCCTCATGGAAGACCGCTTTAACACCCGAGATCCGAATTCTAATATAAATCAATTGATAGTTTCTACTCCTTTTTTTGCAGGATTACCCGATCCTGTAATCGAGAGAGCAACTGTCCACATCGTTACCCGCAGTCATCCGTCAAATCAAGTGATTTTACTCGAAAATGACTGGGGAACATCAGTGTATTTTATATTGGATGGTTGGGTGAAAATTCGCACCTACAACCTAGACGGAAAAGAAGTAACACTGAATATTTTAGGCAAAGGAGAATTATTCGGGGAAATGGCCGCGATCGAAGAAGCACCGCGATCGACAGATGTGATCACCCTAGCCCCGACACTGATCGGCAATATGCCATCTCAGGATTTTGTGCAGCTTATTCATACCGAGCCGTTAGCAGGCATTCGGCTAGCTCAACTGATGGCCCGTCGCCTGCGACAAGTCAACCGCCGCCTGCGTTTGCGAGAGTCCGACAGTACCTCGCGAGTAGCAGATATTCTCTTATTTTTGGCAGAGGGGCAAGGCAAAAAAATCCTGGAAACAGGAGGTACAGAAATACCGAACCTGCCACACAGAGAATTAAGCAGCCTCAGCGGGCTGGCCCGCGAAACAGTAACGCGAGTGCTGAGCAAGCTGGAAAAAAAAGGAACTATTCAGCGCGAACGTGACGTTTTGTGCATTCCCGACCTGCACGCCTTAGAGCGTCTGTTAGTCTAGAAGTATCAGAGATTGCTAATTTGAATTAGATTCAAAAGCAATCTCTGTTAACTAACGGATATGAATGATTTCCCGCAGGAGGTAAAGCTGTGAGTTTTAAGAAAATTTTCGCCGCCTTAGATGATTCTGAACTAGGCCACCGGGTCTTCACTCAAGCTTTAGAATTAGCTCTGAACGATCGCGCCCAGGTAATGCTATTTAACTGCGTTACTGTCAGCACCATGGGGGAGACGGCAGTGCCAATTCCGGTAGATTTGGGCATGAATGTCGAGTTAATGGATCAAGCTTATCAAGCTCAACGTTTGCGACTCGAAAGGGAGGAAAAACAGGCTTCGGGTTTGCTGAAAAATTACTGCGACGCCGCAGCAAAACAAGGATTGCAGGTGGAATTTGACTGCAAAATGGACGGCGATCCGGGGCATTGTATCTGTAAATCCGCCGAAACTTGGGGCGCAGATTTAATAGTGTTGGGGAGGCGTGGCCGCACGGGGTTTACAGAAGCTTTCCTCGGCAGCGTCAGCAATTATGTTGTTCACCACGCATCTTGTTCGGTTTTGGTAATCCAGGAAGCCAAAATTGAAAAATAATGCTGCTGAAAATTTAGGCTGAGAAAACCCATCTAAAATAAGACTTGCGTTCCTACCTAAACCCGGTTTCTGGGAGCAATATTAAATTTGGCGGCGAGGCATCCAAACAGTGCAACCGGGAATCAGCCGTATGGGGCGCAAGCCCCGTAAAATCTAAAATCTAAAATCTAAAATCTAAAATCGGAAAATCGGGAATCAGCCGCATGGGGCGCAAGTCCCGTAAAATCTAAAATCTAAAATCTAAAATCTAAAATCGGATGAGTGATTTTTTGTCAGCAGATGCTGCGTCTAATTCGGGTAGTTCACCCAGTACAAATAACGAGTCGCAAACCGCTGATATTGCAGCCATGGCGGGCGATCGTACAAATCCCGATCTGGGGAAGCGCGTCTCTGGGGAAGCACCTTTAAGGCTGGTAGAAACGGCTTTTTTGGCAAGTACCGCTAGCTTAATTTGGCTGGTAAATTATTACTTTCCGCTGGGGCCTTTGCTGCGGGTTTTTTTTCCGATACCCATCGCCCTGGTTTACTTGCGCTGGGGCAACCGAGCAGCTTGGATGGCAGCTTTGGTATCGGGTTTGCTGCTGTCGGTACTGATGGGCCCGACGCGGAGCATTTTATACGTGATGCCTTTTGGAATTATGGGAGTTGCGCTGGGAGGACTTTGGAGGCGCAAAGCGAGTTGGTCACTCTCTGTTAGTGTGGGTGCAGTAATTGGTACTGTAGGCTTCTTTTTTCGGTTTTGGCTGCTGTCAGCGTTGGTGGGTCAAGATTTATGGGTTTACGTAACCGCCCAGGTAACAGAGATGGTGGAATGGGTGTTTGTGAAGCTGGGCTGGCTTAATGTACCGAGTTTGAACACAATTGGGGCGATCGCCGCCGGGATGATTTTGGTTAACAATATTGTTTATTTATTTGTAGTGCATTTAGTAGCTTTGCTGCTATTAGATCGTTTGGGAAATCCAATTCCGCGGCCACCAAGCTGGGTGCAAGTTTTGATCGATTATGAAGAGTAGTTATTGGGAATTGTTGACTGTTGACTGTTGACTGTTGACGGATAACTGATGACTAATAACTAATGACTAACTATGATTGGTATTTATACAGAAATTGAACAGGGGCAGCGATGGCTCGATCGCTATCGGGGACGAAAACCGATATTTGCCTGCGTGTTAGGATTTACCGCTACGGGCTTAATTCCGGGGATTTCAGCAGCAGGAGCAACTCCGCACGATCGACAATTTACTTGTTTGGCTGATGCAGAATTTTTGTATAACGGCCCCCAACCGTCGCCCCAATATCCTTTGCCGCCCCTAGAAGCGGGTGCCTCGCCGGTACTGATATCTCGCGCTGTAGTCGAAGCTTTAGAACTTCCGCTTTACCTATTTAATCCTGGTTTGCCCCTCCCACCTCCCGTACCTGCAATTGACTTAGGCGGCACTCCGGCAAAGTGTCTGATTTCGGGGAATGCTTTAGAACTAGAAACAGTCAAACATTTGCTCGAACAAGGATTAATTTGGGGAGCAAAATTGGCTGCTCAAACTAATGGCAGCTATTTAATTTTAGGGGAGTGCGTAGTTGGGGGAACGACTACTGCTTTGGGCGTGTTAATGGGTTTGGGTATTGCAGCGGCGGGCAAAGTTAATAGTTCTCATCCTCGCTGCAATCACGCTCAAAAATTGGCTGCGGTGACAGCGGGACTCAATAATGCTGAGTGGGAAATTGGCGGACAAAACAGCACTCCCCTGGAATTGGTAGCGGCAGTGGGCGATCCGATGCAAATAGCTGTGGCGGCAATGGCGATCGCCGCGAGTCAGACTTGCGGGGTGCTTCTGGCTGGGGGTACACAAATGCTGGCAGTGTACGCTTTGATGCAAGCCTTAGCCCGTGAATATGCTCTAGTATGGCGTCCCAAACAAGTTGCGGTGGGGACTACGCGCTGGGTGGCCGAAGACCCTACAGGAGACACTGTAGGACTCGCTAATGAGATCGGCGGTGTACCTCTGTTGGCGGCGCAGCTAAGTTTTGCTGGATCTCGCTACGCGCAACTGCAAGCTTACGATCGCGGCTATGTTAAGGAAGGTGTCGGTGCGGGAGCGTGTGCGATCGCCAGTGGGTTGACTGCAAATTGGACTCCAACTCAACTCCTCCACGCTGTTGAAGCTTTAGCCTCGCGCTGTGAGATTAAACATTAGACATCTCCAAAATAGTAACAGTTCGTGGTAATATCACATCATAAAGCTTTTTTGACCCAGAAACATGAGCGACA
>NZ_JAUBPI010000090.1:0-26055 GCF_036700645.1 Microcoleus sp. S36b_A4
TCATTAGTCATTAGTCATTAGTCATTAGTCATTAGTCATTAGTCATTAGTCATTAGTCATTAGTCATTAGTCATTAGCGCATCTTAAGCTAAACGCAGGGTGCAACGATTTGTATATACCTTACCTTATTCGGTTTCGTCAGACACCCGGAAGTAAATTAACACAGGAATCAATATGATTACCGTCAACAGCATAGAAAGCGCCGAACCAAAAGGCCAATCGCGGGCTCTCATAAACTGATTCTGAATCAAATTTCCCACCATAACTGTTTTAGATCCACCTAATATATCCGGTGTGATGAAAGCGCCGACAGCGGGAACAAAAACTAAAATCGAGCCTGCAACAATACCACGAGTTGTTAATGGTAAAAATACGCGCCAAAAAGTGCGAATAT
This sequence comes from Microcoleus sp. S36b_A4, assembly GCF_036700645.1. Taxonomy (NCBI): domain Bacteria; kingdom Bacillati; phylum Cyanobacteriota; class Cyanophyceae; order Oscillatoriales; family Microcoleaceae; genus Microcoleus; species Microcoleus sp. S36b_A4. Next base: position 395 of record NZ_JAUBPI010000090.1, read on the forward strand.
CATTTGCACCTAAATCGTGAGCGGCTTCTACTAATGAAAAATTGAAGCGTTCTATGCTAGAATATAAAGGCAGAACCATGAAAGGTAAATAGCCGTAAATAAGACCGATCGCCACAGCAAAAGGCGTAAAAAGCAAGTTTAACGGTTCGCTAATAATTTGCAGGCTTTGCAGGGCTGTGTTAACTACTCCTTCGCTACGCAGCAGTATAATCCAGGCGTAGGTTCTCACTAAAAAATTAGTCCAAAATGGAATAATTACCAGCAAAAGCAAAGCATTTCGCCAGCGAGGAGAACGGGTGGCGATGAAGAATGCTAGGGGATAGCCAACTAACAAGCAAGTGGCTGTTGTTAGAAAAGCCAGCCAGAGCGATCGCCCAATTACTCCTAAGAAAAGTCCACTGAACAAACGCTGGTAATTGCTGAGAGTAAATATCCAAGTAACACCGCCGTAAGTACCGCGTTCTAAGAAACTGTACAACAGTACAATTAGCACGGGCAAAATGAAGAAAACCATCAGCCATGCCGTAGCGGGAAATAAGAGCAGCAACAGGTTAGTCTGCTGGCGGTTTTTGACACTCATTATTCACTCAAGCGAAATTTAGCACATAATGCAACACATTTTATATCAAATCCGCATTTTATGAATTATGTCATCATTAATAAATTATCAAGAGGTACGCAATGTCAGCAGAATCGTCAACCCCAAAAATAGTCGTCGTCGGTGCAGGATGGGCCGGTTTAGGCGCTACCTATCACCTAGCACAGCAAGGCTATGATGTCACCCTGCTAGAAGCAGGCCCTTATCCGGGTGGCTTAGTTGCAGGGTGGAAAACCGCCGGCGGGCGTTCCGTAGAAGCAGGCATTCATGGCTTCTGGTATCCCTACAAAAACATCTTTTCCTTAGTCAAGGAATTAGGACTCGATCCCTTCACGCCTTGGACTCGTTCTTGTCAGTATTCACCAGCAGGATTGGAAGTAGAATCGCCAATTTTTCAGGACGAACCGCGCCTTCCCACACCGTTAGGAACCTTTCTTTACACCAGATTTAAAAGACTGCCATTAGTCGATAGACTTTCCGCCTTACCCTTACTCTACGCCGTCCTAGATTTCGACAATTCCGACGAAGCTTGGCGCAGGTACGATCGCGTCACAGCCCGCGAACTATTCAAACAGTTTGGCGTGTCTGCAAGACTCTACCGCGATGCTTTTGAGCCTATGTTATTAGTAGGTTTATTTGCACCAGGAGAACAATGTTCTGCCGCCGCTGCTTTGGGAATGCTTTATTATTTCATATTAGCACACCAACCGGATTTTGATGTAGTTTGGTGTCGCGGAACTGTGGGAGAAAAAATCTTTCGTCCCTGGGTCGATCGCCTGAAAAAACTAGGTGCAAAAGTATTGACAAAGCAGCGAGTTACTGACTTAGTAGTTGACAGCCACAACAGAGCAACAGGCGTTGTTTGCGGCGAAGAAACCTTCGATGCAGATGCAGTTATTTTTGCAGTTGGCGTCACGGGAATGCAAAAAATAATCAGCAGCAGCCCAGCTTTGCAAGGTCGCCAAGAGTTTCGGGACGCGATGAATTTGGGTGCAGTTGATGTGTTAGCTGTTCGCCTGTGGTTTGACCGAAAAATTGACATTCCGCTGCCTTCTAATGCCTGTTTTGGATTTAGTTCAACTACGGGATGGACGTTTTTTGATTTGAATGCTTTGCACGACGAATTTAGAGACGAACCGGGAACAGTTGTCGAAGCTGACTTTTATCACGCCAATCAATTAATTCCCCTGAAAGATGAGGAAATTGTGGCCTTAGTTCAGCGGGATTTAGCCACTTGTATCCCCGCTTTTCGGGAAGCAAAAGTAATTGACAGCAGCGCGATTCGGCTGTCGCGGGCCGTGACGCATTTTGCCCCTGGTAGCTATCAATATTTGTTGCCTGCGGTAACAAGTTATGATAATGTATTGATGAGCGGCGATTGGGTTGTGACCCGTCACGGTTCTTGGTCGCAGGAAAAGGCTTATGTTACTGGTTTGGAGGCGGCAAATTTGGTAATTTCGCGTTTCGGAATCGGAAACAAAGCGGCAATTATTCCCGTGGAAGCTGACGAACCGCACATTCAAATCGGGAGAAAGATTAATCAGTTTACTCGCAGTTTGACTAAAACTTTCATTCCCGATTTTTGGCTGCCATAAGAAGAAAGAAATTAGCCAACGGATGCGGCAACGCATTTAACGGATGTCAGGAAGAAGGGCGATTCCCGTCGGGTTAGCTAAGAGGCCGATCGCACTAAAATGACTGTACAGTCGCACCCGCGCGCCACAGCTTCCGGGATATTCCCGTGAATCACCTGCTTCAGCAGCCCTTCACGGCTTGCTCCCAGGACGATCGCATCGCACTGATCGTTCTGAGCCAAATCAATTAAAGCATCAGAAACCGATTTAGCGCAAACCGAAGTCGCTATTATCGAACAGCTAACCCGGCGCTTGATAAACTCCGCTGCTTGCTTTAATTCTCCGCGATCGGGTTCTGCAACAGAAGGCTGATGAACCTGACACAATTTAATCTCCGGTACAGCACTCGCAGCCACCAAAGCAGGTAGCAGCCGCAAAGCCGCAGCTTGCTTGTAACTGCCGCGAATAGGCACCAACCAGCGATGCAAACCCATCAGCGTGTGCAGTCCCAATTCTGGCCCTGGAAGGTCTGAATTCGGCGGGGAAAGTTCCGTCTCTGGAGTCGCTAATGAATCTGAGGATATCGCCAATCCGGGATTATCTGCACCATCAACTCCTTCGGTATTGAATTCCCATTCAATAGACGTATATTTTCGCCCGCTGAAAATGGGGGAAAACTCATTTTTCTTACGTGTTGCTAATAGTTTTTCGCTCCACTTCACCAAAATAACCTCGCAGCCTGCTTGCCGAATTACGGTATCCACCACATCGCCAAAAATGCGTCCTTTTGTGGAAAATTCGCCTTGCCAGCCCATCAAAATTGAATCGATATGTCGCTCCTTTATTGTCTCCAAAATCGCGTTAGGCACGTCGTGAGCTACCCGTATTTGGGTGTGTACCGGCAAGTTCCAATTGCGAATTATTCGCTCTGCTTGTTGTAGCAGGCGGCGGCTTTTGGTTGTCCGCACTGCGCTTTCTGAGGGGGAACTGTTGCGCGGTACTATGATGATTTGCAGGCATTCTAATTCGTAATTGCGATCGCGCGCAATCGCCGCAGCCAGCCGCAGCAAAGCGGGTGCTGTTTGGGGGTTGGAAAGCGGTACTAATAAGCGGCCGTTTCCCACTTGCGGGGCTTTGGTTTGATAGACAACATAAGAAGGTTCTGGATGCGGGCCCTGGGTGGTTTCTCCGCTGAGGCGATCGGATTCAACTCGGATAATGTCGCTGCGGGTAATAATTCCCACCAAACGCCGACCTTCTACGACTGGCAAACGGCTGATATTGTAGTTGTTGAGCCTGTACAATACCTCGCTTAAAGTATCGCTTGCTTTGACTGCGATCGGCTGTACAGTCATAAATTCTTTAAGCAGGGAGTTGCCGGACAAATTGCGCCCGCTGGCATTTGCCAAATCGGTTTGACTGACAATTCCCACTAATTTGCCATCTTCAACTACTGGAAATCCTCGGTGGTGCGATCGCGAAAAAGCCTGCATCACTTCATCAAAAGTCAGCAGACTCGAAAGAGTTTCAACTCGGCGCTGCATCACGTCATCTGCGTGCAAGTCGCTCAAAGTATTGCTCGCAGCTTTTGCCTTTGTCAGTTGAATGCCGTTAAAATCCAAAAGGCGATCGTACAAAGAGCCACTGTCCACCTTTTCCGCCACCAAATAAGCAACTACAGAACAGATCATCAAAGGCAGCACTAATTTGAAATCCGCCGTAATTTCAAACACAATCACTACAGCAGTAATCGGCGCCCTAGAAACCGCGCAAAAAAACGCTCCCATTCCCGCCAAAGCGTAAGTTACCGGCAAACCGACTCCCAGGGAATCTGCCTGCACAATTCCCACCATGTGACCGAGTGCAGAACCCATAACTAGGGCAGGGGAAAACAATCCTCCCGGAGCTCCAGAAGCAGCGGAAATAATTGTCAGAAAAAAGTGAGCTACAAAAGCAATTAAACTCGTTATCCCGCTTGCTTCACCGGTCAGCATAAACTCCCGTAAACCAGTATTATCGCGGAAAGTTGCTGGAAGAAAAGCTATTACTGAACCGCAGATTAAACCAGCTAGAGCCATTCGCACAGGCAAAGCTAATTTGAGCGATCGCCTGTTAAATTGCAAGCTAGCCATAATCCCTTTGGTGAACAAAGCTCCCAGCCATCCCGCTAAAACTCCTAATAGTATATAAAACGGGATTTCCTGAGCATCAAAACTGGTTTGGTACGCGCGAAGGTTCAAATTTAAACTATCGCCGCCCAAAAGCTGCGAGACAACTGCACCGATAAATGAAGCGATAATTGCAGTCCCTAAAGTCAATCCCGAAACGTCGTGCAGCAGTTCTTCAACTACAAACAAAACTCCTGCAATGGGAGCATTGAAACCAGCAGCCAATCCGGCAGCAGCACCGCAAGCAATCAATTGTCGGCGGTAGTCTGGGGAAGTCGGCATCAAGTGACCTATCCAGCCAGCCAAAGATGCTCCTATTTGCACAGTCGGGCCTTGCCTGCCTAAAGTTAAACCGGAACCAACTGCTAAAATAGTCGTCAGAAGTTTGGCGACAGCTACTCGCAAATCTAAGGAAAGATTGACTCCGCCAAGAGCAGCTTTGACGTGAGGAATGCCACTGCCGGCAGTTTCGGGAGCCAAACGCTCAACCAATAAACCTGTCAGCAACCCGCCCAATAAACCGACACTGGGCAGTAATATCCAAGCTGGAATTACTGTCGAGGTAGCAACTCGCCAACTGCCCAGCCATCCGACTCCTGATTTGAGCAAAACACCAGCCAGTCCTGAAATTAAACCGATCAGACAAGCTTCAAAAATGGCTAGGCGTTTTGGTCGTAAAAAAAGTTGAGATTTGATAACCCTGGAAGGTTCCCTAAATTGTTTAGGGATAGTTATGTACGGCATAAATAGCGTAGATGACCTGAGAATTGTCTGCTCGATCGCACTTTAGCGAAAAATCCTTCGATACTTACCTAAAATCTGCTGTAATTCCGATGCTACCGGATTTGATATCAATCTGCGATTTTTTTACCTTATAGCCTCCACCAGTGTTTTTAAATCCGGCACTTCTAAATCAGGCTGGCCGCTGGCCGGCAGTGTCGCGCAAAATCCTGTTTTTTCGTGTCGGCGATTTACCCAAATATATCTCGTGACTTGACAGCAATTGTCTCAAGACTAGCAGTATTCCCCTTTCCCCATCTCTCAGAGTGCCGTAGCAGTCAAAACTCACTACTGAAAATTGATTAAATTCAAGCATAGTTAGCTCCGAGTTTAGGGTTGATATTCCGCAAAAATCTCAATTTTGCCCACAATGTTTTGATTAAATTGAGCCAATTCTTCTGCCGGAATCCAATATTCTTGGTGAATCGAACTGCCCACATTTTGAACTGGATATTTTTTTAAGAATTCTGTCGCCACCCGAAAGCGCGTGACATAGCCGAAATATCCCGATGCTGCATCTCTTGTATTCCAATCTCTCGCGATTTGTATGGCATAGGCTTTGTGAAGTACGGGATAAAAAGTAGGCTGAAAGGATAAGCGTGGCGGAAATGCCAGAAAATCGCTTTCTTTAATCAGTTCCATTTCTTTTTTGCCGACGGCTCGGAACAGCGTTACTGTCTCTTGATCTGATATATTGATATTTTTAAACCAAGCTTTCCACCCGTCCCAATTGTGAACTATTTTCGCCAATTCAGCGTAACCGGCGGCGCGGGGATGGGAAACGTCATTTTCGGTAAGTTCTTTATGCCAAATATCCGAGTTTTGCAGCGGGGTGCAAACATCTAAATAAGGCACATTTAACTCGTTGCAAACTTGGGAAAACTGTTCAGATAAGTTGGCAATCCGCCTTGTGCGATCGGCATCAATAACTGGCGGTGGCCCTACCATTAATACTGGAAATATTTCTTGGGCTGATGAGAGAATACAGCGAGCATTTTCAATTGATTTTTCAACTTCTATGCGATTTTTTTCGTTTTCTCGGTAAGTGTCGTTGACGCCAAAGGAAAATACTATTCTGCCATCGCCGTAGTGAGGTAAGCGGCGAGAAACTTCGTTGAACCAACGAGTTTCTATATCGGCACTGGTTTCTCCCCTTATTCCTAAATTGTAGTAGGTAATATCGTGTCCTTGTCCGCACGCGGCAGCGCAAATCCGTCCTGTCCAACCGAGACATTTGGGATCGCAAGTACCGTTTACAAAAGAATCGCCGATAAAACAAATACGCATATTATGTATGGGAAGTGGGAATTGTTGACTGTTGACTGTTGACTGTTGACTGTTGGCTGTTGACTGTTGACTGTTGACTGTTGACTGTTGACTGTTGACTGTTGACTGATGATTGATGACAACTGACAACTGACTACTAACAACTGCCAACTAACAACTGACAACTGACTACTAACAACTGCCAACTGCCAACTGACTTTAATTCTTACCGATGACGGACAATCCTTCTACAATTACAGATGGTGTTTGGCAAGAACCGTTCCACTCGGAATCTCCTCCCAATTCTACCAATTGTTTGAGGACGTTGTAGACGTTTCCAGCTACCATTGTGTCTTTGATTCTGCCGACTATTTCACCTTTTTTGACTCGGTAGCCTAGATCGACATTAATTGAAAAATCGCCGGAAATTCCAGCACTGCCACCAAGCATTTGATCGACTACAATTCCGTCGTCTAATTTAGCGATTAAATCGATTAGCGAAAGCGAACCTGGCTTAATCAAAATATTGAACAAACTCGGTGTCGGATAGCTGCCCAAACCCGGCCGAAATCCGTTGCCTGTGGTGCCACTGCCCAAGGCTCGACCGGTGGTGCGATCGGTATAAAATAGCTGCAACACTCCGCTGTTGATAAAGACGATCGCCCGCGTGGGAGTACCTTCGTCGTCAAAAGGACAGCTATAGGGCCCGATATCCGGCTGCTGCGACAGGGTGACAAGCGGCGAAGTCACTTGTTGGCCTAATCGATCGTTCCAAGGCGAAGCGCCTTCGAGTACCTGTTTGCCGTTCAACGCCGCACAGACAGTCCCCCACAGCAAATCGGCTGCTTTGGCTGTAAATAGCACCGGCACGCGGCCCGTGGCGGGAGCAACATTGTCTTTCGCCCATTCCAAACGCTGCAAAACCCGCTTGGCGCTGGTGTTTAAGTCGAGGGTGCCGCGTTCGGTTTCGCCTTCCCAAATGTTGAGGAAATCTTCGCCCCGCACTAATTCTGCTGATAAGTAACCGCTGAGGGTGGTGTCGGTGTGACTGGAATCCAAGCCTTTGGTGTTCACCAAACGGGTGCTCTCGATTTCGCAGTCGAGTTCGGCGGTGCAGAGGCTTTCTGGATAAGCTTCGCGGACGATCGCGATCGCCTCTTTGCCCCAGTTTACTAGCTGTTGGGCCGGCACCGACACTCCGCGATCGGGATAAACAACTTTCTCACCGGTGCCGAGTTCGATGGTTTCCGGTTCGTTAAGTTGTGAAAGCGCGATCGCCCTGTCCACCAAAATTTGCAGTTCCACGGGCCCGTAGGCCACCGCCAAACCCGGCCGCCCGTCCCGCCACAGCCGCAGGGCAATGCCTTCTGCTTGGGCGGTTTCTAGCTGTTTGAGGCGGTTTGCTTCAAAAAAGACCGGCCGCGAGAGCGATTGCGATTCCAATACCTCAGCAGCTTCTGCACCTGCTTTGGTGGCTAGTTCTAACAGTTGTTCTGCTGATTGGTGATTGGTCATTGTTGTCGGTGGTTGGTAATTAGTCAGTTGGCAGTTGGCAGTTGGCAGTTGTCAGTTGGCAGTAGTTATTAGTTAGTTGGCAGTTGTCAGTTGGCAGTAGTTATTAGTTATAGCCTTTCTCAGTAACATGAGATGCTCGTAGAGCATAGACCTCGCGGGTCTTGGACTGAAAAGCATACCTCAATTATTTGAGAACCGCTATATGAGTTATTCGTTATTAGTCAATCTAGCTGTTAACTCTAGACTAAATAACTGTAGATTATTAACTGCTACTAACAACTAACAACTGACTACTAACAACTAACAACTGCCAACTAACAACTGACTAATGACTAATGACTAATGACTAATGACTAAATAGTTAGTTCGTGCAGCAGCCAAAATCCTGCAAAAGATTCCGATTCGGGATTCGACTGAATTGCTAAAAAATGTACTTTTTTTGCTTGGTTTTTAGCTGCTTCAAATCCTTTCGCTTCTCTCTCAGTTCCTGCATCTCTGAGATTAGCTAAAATCCAGCGATCGTTAGCTCCCGTATCTAATACCAGCCTAGCGGGTGGGCCACTCTCAAATTTCAGAAAAGCCAACTCTAAACCAGACATCCAACCTGCCAAAGCTGTTGCTCTCGACGAGTAGATAATTAGTCCCGGAATTTGCGTTTCTGGGGCGAGGCGTGTCATCGGCAGTCCGAAAGCTTCGCCAAATCCGATATCCCACTCGGACATTTCGTCAAAAGCTGCGATCGGCAAACTCACAAACGCCCATTTTTCCCCGATTAAAGCATCCGGCAGCGCAACTGGCGTTTCTGGTACAAATTGAACGCTCGGGTTGACGACCGGTTGATAGCCCGGTTCGGCGGGATAAACGTCTTGCATCCGTTCTTCCAGCCACAGGCTAAGGGCGAGGGTGCGGCGGCTGCAGGCGGCGGGAATGTCCAAGTCATCGCAGGCTTTAGTAATCATGTTCGCCATTTGGCGGCGGAAAAAGCGGATTTTTTCGGGGCGTTTCGGTGCTGCGGCGATCGCATCTTTAATAGCACCCGCCAGCCACAGGGAATTTACGGTAGAACTGGAGCAGAATTGCGAGTAGCGAAACAGAGATTCGGCCTTGTCGCCTACATTCAGCGGGCTTTCGCAGATCAACACTTCCCATTTTTTTTTCTCTCGCTCGTCTATGATTGGACGGCTGTAAAAGTCGAGTTCCCAAATAGTAGCCATGCCGCGCTGTTTAAAATTAATCCTTTCTCATGTTACCGGACAGCGGGCAAGTTTCTGATTCTGACAATTTAAGGCTGATTTTCAATCGCGGGCGATCGCACTTTCCCTCATATTGCCACTTTCCCTTGCAGCTTCCCGTGTAATTTTTGGCAGCAGTGCACAACCGGAAGCATTAGCAACTCCTCGGACAACTGTCGCGGAGCAATCTCAACACGCGATCGTTTGTTAAACTTGTGCAAGCCAGGGAAAACAAACAGTATAGCTTGATTCCATGAGACAAATCATTCTCGAAAAGATTGTTTCCACCTTAAAACCTTTAGATTTTGTTCTCGCTTTGTGGCAAGGAGGTTCAGCAGCCCACGGATACACCGACGAGTGGTCAGACCTCGATATTGCGGTTGTGGTTGAAGATAACTGCGTGGAACAAACCTTTGATATTGTTGAAAAATCCCTCGCAGAAATTGCCGAAATCGAACTCAAATATCGAGTTCCCGAACCCGCTTGGCACGGTCAATCGCAGTGCTTCTGGCGGCTCAAAGAAACCCCGCCGTTTTTGCTAATTGATTTCGCCGTTTTCCGGCGCAGCAGCCGCAACGATTTTCTAGAAATAGAGAGACACGGGAAAGTGCCGATCGCCTTTGACAAAGCTAATATAATTGTACCGCTTCCTTTGGATAAAAACCATCATTTATCCCAAATGCAAACCCGATTCAACGAAATTAAAATTCGTTTCGATTTGCTGCAACCTCTGGTAAAAAAAGAAATTTATCGCGGACATTTAGTAGATGCGATCGGCAACTATCACAATTGGACGCTTCTACCCTTAGTCGAACTGTTGGGCATGATTTACCGTCCCCACAGATACGATTTTGAACTAAAATATTTCAGCCGAGACTTTCCGCCCGAAATAGTCGATCGCGTTGCACCCCTTTTCTGCATCGCCCACCTTGAAGATTTGACAGCAAAACAGCAAATAGCTGAGGCTTTATTTGCAGAAAGTTTACCGCTTGCAGAAGCTAATTTTTACTTTGATAACACCCTAAAACTACCGCTATAGGCTCAAGGTTTCGTACCGAAAGCGATAATATAGTAGCATCAACCTTAAAGAGTAACATCCCGTGACAAAACTCAGCGTCAACATCAACAGAATCGCCCTCCTAAGAAACTCTCGAAACATCGGCATCCCCAGCGTTACTGAAGCCGCAAAAACAGTAATTGCCGCCGGAGCCCACGGCGTTACAGTCCATCCCCGCCCCGACGAAAGGCACATCAAAGCTGCGGATGTTTACGAATTAGCTAAAATGCTAACCGTTGAGTTCAACATCGAAGGAAATCCGTTTCAGCCGCCATTTATGGATATAGTTTGCGACGTAAAACCCGCTCAGTGTACCTTAGTCCCAGACGCTCCAGACGTGCTAACATCGGATAGCGGTTGGGATATTCCCGAAAATCGCGATCGGCTCTTACCAATCATTGAAAAATTAAAAGACAATGGTATCAGAGTCAGCTTGTTTATGGAGGCAAATGCTGCTCTCATGCCGCTAGCAAAAGAAGTTGGAGCAGACCGAGTAGAACTGTACACGGAACCCTACGCAACTGCTTTTCGCGAAGGTAGAGTAGACTTTGTTTTTCAACAATATGTCTTAGCAGCTCAAGCCGCTCAATCAGCAGGTTTGGGAGTGAATGCCGGACATGATTTAAATTTGCAAAACTTAGCTAAATTTTGCTCTATTCCTGATATACTCGAAGTATCAATTGGTCATGCTTTAATTGCGGAAGCGCTAGAAATGGGGTTGTCCAAAACAGTAGAAGCTTACCTAAAAATTCTGGCAGGTTCGTAATACGAATTAACCTTGTCTAGCAGGGCAGATTTGGCAGCGACAAACCCGTTTGTATCAGAAACTCTGACTAAATCTGCCCTAGAAAAATACAGGATCAAAACTTACTAAAACTCGGGTTGGACGTGCTACAAATATGGTAAGGTGCGGTTTGCAGCGCCCTACATAATTAGGCGATTGTCAAAAACGAAGTAATACGAGGGGCTGTAACCCCGTGGGGGTCTAGCAGTTGTCTAGTAGTAAGGCAGAGCCAGAATCCAAAACACCGCGTTTTTTGGGTGTGGGCATTTTTTTAACAAGATCCTGGGAAACAGCTTTAATTTTCCTCGACCCAATTACTAATATTCTCTGATGATATTATGCGTAGGTAGTATCATTGAAATGTCCGGAAAAACAGAGCCTACTACTTAGCTCCCCCATTGCCAATCTGCTACCATCAGGTTTTGTGCAAGTACGGGATATTTACGTGTATCCTCTATGCTGCTGTAGCCTCTGTGCGATCGCCAGATTTAATCCGGTGAAAACAGGCAAACACAAGTAACCATATACAACTCCTTACCCCCCCCTCAGAAGTGCGACATGAAAAAACTAATTTTACTGACTGGAATGCTACTCATGATGACGGCAAAATCAGTATTTGCCAGCCCAGTAGCCCCCAAAATTGCGCCGAGCGAGCTGATGGCTGCCTCGGAAATTACAGAAACCCTTAACAAACCCGTTATCTCTGAATCAGTTCCCAACCTCGAACCAATCAAGCGAATGTCAACCTCGGAAATCCGAGAAACCATCAACCAACCCACCACCTATATTTTTGAAGGCATCAAAGGGCGAGAACTCACTCTCTCCCTGTGGGCGGGACAACTGACAGCCGAACTGTACAGTCCCAATGGTGAAAATATGGGGGTTATTGAAAAAGCAGACAATCAGTGGATTGGCCAGTTGCCAGAGTCAGGTATTTACCGCGTGCGAGTTACCCCCAAAGGTGAAACCACCAGCTTCGTCCTGGGACGCGACTTTAACGCCAAGTGGACTTATAGGCCCGATCGCGCAATTCCCATAGCATTCAAGGAAAAACAAGCCACAGTCAAACTCAAAATGTCCGGCTACCAAATCCAGCCTATCACGGTTCAAGGCAAGCAGGGACAGACAATTAGGGTCACAGCTAGCACCAAAAATCTAGATCTGGCGATCGAATCTCCGTCGGGACAACTCCTGGATCAAGGCGAAGGTCAAACTTTTGCTCAACTCCCCGAGTCCGGCACTTACCGGGTAATCGTAGTTGCCAAGAGGCCGGTCAAGCCCTCAATCCGAGTTTCTGTGCAATAGCAAAGATTGCAGACATACTCTTGAGGGCGATCGAATTTGCGCCCGCCAAAAAAACAGCTCCCCAATTGGGCGAGCTGTTTTTTTTGCGTAAAATCAACCTTGGATCAGCGCTTCAAAACGTTCTTGTTTCCAAATGCAGCTTAAATCCGAGTCAGCTAAAGCTAGCTCTCGGTATAAATTAGGAATCAACTCCATAGCCCGCTGCAAATTGTCAAGGGCTAAATCAGCAAATCCCAGTAGAGCATAACAGCAAGCTTTATTGTAAAAAGCGTTAGCAAAATCAGGATTTATTTCTAAAACTGTTTCGTAGCAAGCAATCGCCTCAGAGTAGCAGCCTTTTCGTGCCAATTCCACACCCCGGTTGTACCAGATCAAATAATCCTCAAAGGGACGCTCCGAGGTGGGAGTAAACTTGCCATTTCTCTGATTTAAACCTACTAATTTCTCCAAAGCTACTCTCCGTTCGCCCACAGCGTCGGCTCTGCCCGGTTGTAGAGCGATCGATCGGCTAAAACTAGCCACTGCTTGTTTGTAAAGTCCCATAGAGTTCGCAGCTATACCGCGATTGTACCAAGCCTTCGCGTCATCAGGTTTAAACTCGATCGCCCGATCAAAACTGTTGAGTGCCTGATAGTAAAGCTTGAGTTCCAATAGGGCATTACCTCGGTTGTACCACGCCCAGGCAGCCTCCGGGTACAAATTTAAACAGCGATCAAAACTCAGAACCGCCTTCTCGTAAAGCCCCATATCGATCAGCGTCAGTCCTCGGTTGTGCCAAATACTCGCCGCGCACGGACTGAACTCCAGAGCCCGGTCAAAACTATTGAGAGCCTCCAACCACTCGCCCAACTTTCCTAAAGCAATAGCCCGGTTGTGCCAGCCAAAGCTCGCATTCGGCTGCACCGCCAAGGCTTCATCAAAACTCTTCAGCGCCTCTAAGTGCCGTTCTAAATTCCCCAAAGCCATACCTCGGCCGAACCAAGCCTTATAATGATCTGATTGCAACTTCAAAGCTCTGTTAAAGTTCGCCAGAGCACCATGATCATCGTTAGCTTCGAGGTGGCGCGAACCCAGATGGTAATACCAAGCCGCTTCCAAGTTTTGAATTAAGTTCATAATATTTTGTATCTATCTTAGGGATGATTCTACCTGAAACCATACCTGGAATAAAACTGTAATTCCACTAAAAATCTGAAAAATTTGATACAGGGGGATCGCCCGTACACACTGCCCGTAACAACCTCAACAATTTGCGGTCAAAACTAACTATTTTCCTCTAGTAAAAAGCTCTTTTAGCTAACCGCACTCATAGTTTTTTAGAGCTGCTGCGAATCTTAACTCTGCGTGAATCACGCAACTCTTGCCACCGCATCCCGAATTAGGTTTGCAGTTACACAAAGACTCCTAGGGCGTCCCAAGTCTAACTGCAAATCTCCTAGTGCTAATAGCTTCTACTTCTGCTTGCCCAATTCAAGCAACCACAACTGCTGTTTTAGCATTCTCACTCAACATCAACTGGCCTGTTCCATCAATACTAAAATCTTTCCCCAGCACAAAACCCTTGCCCATCAACCGCTGGCAAACAACCAGGGCAGTGATTCGGCGAATTTCTTCCATCACGTCAGCAGGAATCAAATAACTCAAACTCCAGATCACGGACTCACAGTCATACCAAATCAAACGCTCAATACTGACAATCATCAAAGCAGCTAAACTGTCAACAGGCAGCCGCCCTCTGAGATCCGCAATCAAATCCTTACCAATTAAGCTATTGCGAGTCATCATCGCTCTAGCCATCTTCCCAATTTCTTGTTCGAGTTCTAAATGATTCATGCTTGGCACTGGCTTTTATGTTTTTAAAGCACTACTAAAAGTAAAAACAGTAGCCGCTACCAGGCTCTGCCCTAGCGTAGCTGACGCAGGCTCTACCGTAACTCCTTTTAACAAAGTATACCTAAAGAAAGATCAAAAATGTATCTAAAGGCAGATACCAAAATATAGTTTTGTCAAAGTAATTCGCTTTGCCAAGCCCTAGAAGAGTTACTGGCAGCAGCGAATAAGCGCATTTTTGCCCGCCAAGGCCCAGGGTCTACTTTCGCCGGACTGTTTTGATCCCAATCCAGAGGGTCAAATATGCGAGATTCTTTAAGCTGACTACCGGGCGGTGTACGTCGCTTTCGCGCTCGGTGATCCTATCTTTCTTCTAGGAAATTGGAAAGCCCAGTTTGGTTAGCGCCCGGACGAGTTTACTGCGGGGTTGTTTGTTTTCGGCATTGGTCAATATGCGGGGTTCTGAGTCGGTTTTGGGGCGCACGGAGAGCCTGACGCTAGGTTGATCACATTCACATTGTCGCGATCGTCTATATCTTTGCAGGCGCTCTTGCCACCGTCTTTTCCCCATTAACAGCAGAAATAGGGCAAGCAAAGCAGGCAATGTGGCTAGACAGTCGCCTTTTATTTCGGGTATTTACAATTTTGCTTATCGTTCTGAACGCGATCGTCATCTCCTATGTGGCGATCGTAAACTTTAAAACAATTAATCAACTTTTTGCAAGCATCGTTAGGTGGTAAAATCAGGGGTTGCTTAGCAAGGGAGTTGATGAGTGAGGGGATATATTTCTAAACAGAATCATCCTGCCGTTAGAGGAGTTGTCAAGGGACTACCCCTAATTGGTTGCTTGCTGATCGCCATTTTTAGTTACTGGCTGTCTCAAACTTTGCCAGTTCAGGCAGATGCTGTTACATCTCCAAAAACTTGTCAAATTGGAGTTTACTTGACATCATTGCGAGATTTTAAGCCAGCAGAGAAGTCTTTTTCTGCAAACTTCTGGGTCTGGAGCGTTTGTCCTTTTGAGACTCCAAAACCTTTAGAAAGCCTCAAGGTTGTAAGTAGCAACGAAGTTAACAAGAATTACAGCAGTTTTTCCCGAAGCGAAAATTTGTCGGATACATTTAAGGCCAGTAAAAACGTATTCTGGTCTGAAGAGGAGATTAGCACAACTCTCTATTACAACTGGGACACAAAAAATTATCCATTCGATCGCCATGTATTGAAAATTACTCTTGAGGAAACACAGTTAGATGCTTCCACCTTCGTTCACGCCCCAGATTTTGCTGGCACAGGCTATCAGAAAGATATGGACTTGGAAGATTGGAAAATTATAGATTTTAAGATTGCTCAAGAGAATTTCCCTTATAGAACAAGCTTTGGTAGTCCGGGAATAAAAAGAGAACTAAATTCCCGATCGCGCTTAATTATTTCAATTACAATTAACCGCGAGAGTAAAGTTAGCTTTTTTAAACTTGTGATGGGAGTTTATGCTGCTGTTGCCCTCTCAATAATGGCATTGTTGCTGGATGAAGATATAATGGGCATCCTTGTCGGTAATTTGTTTGCAGTTATAGTGAATCTGCAAGCAGCTACCTCAGATTTGGGTAGTAGTAATTCTGTCACCCTGATTGATTTCATCCACATCATCGCAATCATTTACATCTTCATAACCGCAATTGTGCTGGTCTACACTCGATTTTTAAGTGAAGCAGAGCAGTCGGATTGGTCACGGTATTTAAGGCGCCGCCTTGCTGTTCCGATCCTGGCTGGCTCATTCGTTGTTGTTAATATTATTGTCATTTCTCATGCGGCGATCGTAGGTTAGATCAAAACGCCAGTGCACCAAAGATTACGAAATAATTTATTACTTGCTCATTTGGCGCTTATGTGCTAATCTTGAACAAGCTTATAGTCTAAAAATATTCATTTATCCCTAATAAAAACTGATAGTTATAAGTGCTAATTCTACTTTTCTACGCTGGGAATGACCTCTACGCTATCGACAGTTCGTACATTGTTGAGGTGATTCCACGAGTCAGTCTCAGAAAGGTGCAGCACGTACCAGAATACGTGGCGGGTTTGTTTAACTACCGGGGAGTTGTCTTGCCAGTGATCGATTTGTGCCATTTGATCCAAGGTACACCGAGTCGATCGCACCTTAGTACCCGCATCATGATCGTCAAATATCCGCGCCCGAATGAATCGCTACAATATCTAGGGTTGATGGCAGAACGGGTGACGGAGACACTCAGTATATCAAACAGAGATATTAGGGATTCCAGCATTCGGGTTGAGGAAGCACCCTACTTAAGTGGCACGATTGTCGATGAAAAACGGATTATTCAATGTGTCGAGCTTGAGCGACTTTTCAGCGATGAGCGACATAATTACTTGTTGATGGGTGAAGAAACTTAATCAGAAAGATTCAGCCTTGAATGGAACCTGCTCCTAATTCTATTACCCTACCAGTATTAATTTATCACCCCCCCACTTACCATGTTGAAGTCTATCACTAGCCGCATCATATTGGGCTTCTCAGTTCCCGTACTGTTCCTGATTGTGCTTGGTTCCATGCTCTTTTCGGGCATTGACAGCTTAGTTAAATTGCAGACGAACTCAAAGCAAGTCGCTGAAAACATAAATAATGTAGATGCGTATACTTATGATATCACTAGGATTATTGCCAGTATCCGAGGATATGCTCTTTATCCTAAAGACCAGTACTATCGCGGGACTTATACTAAAGCCCAAGAAGACATGCTTGTTCACAAGCAGGAATTGGAAAAGATTGTTGAACCACAGGTGCGAGAATTAATCAACGCACTCGTCCAGATTGGTGATGAGTACGATCGCGTTGCAGCGGGTGTTTATCCGCTAGTCGATGCCAATAAAATGGATGAGGCGAAACGAGAAATTTTAATTCCCCGTGTTGCCAGACTTGACGAAAGCCGGAGTAGGGTGAATAAACTTCTTGAAGCCAGACTGACCGACAATTTACAGGAAGCCGAGAAAGCCAAGCAGTTTCAGACTTTACTGATCGTGCTGGGTACGTTGTTGACAATGGTTGCCACGCTGATAAGCGCATGGTTGGTTGCTGCACCCATCCGACGAGAACTTCCAAGGGTAGTGCAAGCAGCAGAGCAGATTGCTGATGGAAATTTACAGCAAACAATTGAGCTAAACAATGATGCTAGCGAAATTGGCAAGTTGATGACAGCATTTCACTATATGTCCAAAAAGCTGAATTCGCTGATTCTCCAGATGCAAAAGTCTGGAGTGCAGATCAGCACTTCGGCAACTCAGATTGCCGCAGCCGGTAAAGAGTTAGAAGCCACTGTTGCAGAACAGCTTGCCTCAACTAATGAAGTGAGTGCAACCTCGCAGGAGATTGCCGCCACTTCTAGAGAGCTAGTCAAGGTGATGGATCAGGTGGCGCTGATGGCACAGTCTACAGCAATTGCTGCAGGTGCCAGTCAAAATGACTTAAACCGGATGGAAACGGTAATGCGCCAACTTTCAAATGCGACTACTTCCATTGCCACTAAACTTGGGGTGATGAATGAAAAGGCAAACAACATTAACAGTGTTGTCACGACCATTAACAAGGTTGCCGATCAGACCAACCTGCTGTCCTTAAATGCCGCGATCGAGGCAGAAAAAGCTGGAGAATACGGTGCGGGGTTTGCGGTTGTAGCACGGGAGATCCGTCGATTGGCTGACCAAACTGCCGTCGCCACTCTGGAAATTGCCCAGATGATCAAGGAGATGCAGTCGGCAGTTTCTACTGGCGTAATGGAAATGGATAAGTTTAATAAATCTGTTGTCGATAGCGTTGCCGATGTCAGCAAGATTAGCGATCAGGTTGCTCAGGTAATTCAGCAGGTGCAAGGATTGACCCCACGCTTTGAGCAAGTGAGCCAAAGCATTGAGGAGCAATCGATGGGATCACAACAGATTAGTGAAGCGATGGGGCACCTGAGTCAAGCATCTCAGCAGACGGTAGACTCTTTACGGGAGACGAACAGTGCTGTAGTGCAGCTTGATGAAGCAGCCAATGGATTACGAGTAGAAATTTCTCGATTCAAAACCGCTTAGGCTTACAGATGGTACTATCTGCGATCGCGACATTACTGAGCAAAACTATAGGCTTAGACCCTGATACAATTGGCTCCAACCGAATTGCCAGAGCAGCGGAAAATCGTCGAGTCGGCTGTAAATTGCCTGACCTCAAGAGCTATTGGGCACGGTTACAAACCTCGGCTTCAGAATTAGAGGAGCTCATCGAACTACTCATTGTGCCAGAGACCTGGTTTTTCCGGGATGGCAAACCGTTTGATTACCTAAAAACCTACGTCACCTCGGAATGGCTGCGGTCGCCAAACGGCAATCCGCTCCAACTACTGAGTGTTCCATCCTCTACTGGCGAAGAACCTTACTCACTGGCGATCGCCCTACTAGAAGCGGGTCTGCTTCCGAAACAGTTCGCGATCGATGCGATTGACATTAGTCATCGATCCCTGGCAAAGGCAAAGCGCGCAGTCTACACCAAAAACTCCTTTCGCGGCGATGTTTGGACAGGGCGAGAGCGTTACTTTCAGCAAACGGCGGAGGGTTACGAACTATGCCAGCCCGTTAGAGGACTCGTCAATTTCCAGCAGGGGAATGTAATGACCTCCCTTACGCTGATTCAAAAAAAATACGACATCATCTTCTGTCGCAACTTGTTGATATACCTGCAATCAGAAACGTGCTCACAGGTATTAGCAGCGATCGATCGCCTACTCATACCAGGAGGGTTACTGTTTGTTGGAGCGTCTGACACGGGAAAAATTGTCGCCGACCAGTACGTCTCTGTCCGTCAGCCTTTCACATTTGCTTATCGAAAGTCGAAACCATCGCTGCCAAAACAGGCACCCATCAATATTACTCAACTCAGACAGGTGCCATCTCAACTAATAACTCCTCAAACCATTGCCAAACAATCTTTAGGAGGGAAAATTTCCTCTGCCCCAGACACTCAGCAAATCAAAGAATCCGATCCATCTGCGAGTTCAAAGGATTTAAGCCCTGAACCAACCTCGTCTCTTGATTTACAAACAGTGAAAAAGTTAGCGGATGACGGGCGATCGGCAGAAGCAATCACGCTTTGTAACTCGTATCTTGTTCATCATCCAACGAGTGCGGCTGCCTACACTCTCTTGGGTGAGCTGTATCAGGCACACCAGCAGAATGCCCAAGCAGAGCGATGTTTTCAACGTGCTATATACTTGGAGCCAACCTCTTATGAAGCGTTAGTTCACCTCGCCTTATTGAAGGAAAATCAAGGCGATACAGTAGGGGCAAAAATCATTCAGCAGCGAATTCAGCGCTTGCAGCACCGTCTCAGAACAGAAGCTTAGAAAGGGAAACGTGATATGTTAAAAAATCTCTCCATGCAGGCACGCCTCATCTTTGCGTTCATGTTCATGGGAATTTTGGTGCTGATTGTAGCACTGGTAGGTCTGAGCGGCAGCTCTCGCTTGAGTAAGCACATCGATAACCTAGCCAGCAATAGTCTGCCCACCATCTCCGGCTTGTGGAAAATTAACGAAGGAAAAACCCAGATCGAATCATCAGAACGGGGCTTGCTGAATATCAATCTAAACAAAGATGCACGGCAGGCAGAGATAGATCGCATGGATAACGCCTGGAAGCAAATTCAGGAAGGGTTTCAGCAGTACGAAGCGACTCCTAAGTCGAACGCTGAACAGAAGGCATATAAAGACTTTTTAAATACGTGGAATACGTGGAAGAAAGCCCATGAGGAATTTTTGAGGCGTAATCTTGAGTTCGAGAGACTGGGAGTTTTCAATCTATTTGAAAATTCAGCGGGGAACGCTGGTTCGGCAATCGCTGGCTACAAAGAGCTTGAGAAGCAAGTTCAGGTAAACCGTCAACCCTTCACAGACGCCACCAATACACTTTTGAAGGTGTTGAAAATGAATGAGGATTTGACAGCGGAAACAGAACGTGTATCGGCGAAAGATGTTTCTCAAGTCGGATTTTGGGCATTTGTGGCAATCCTGATTGGTCCGGGAACTGCGTTGTTATTTGGAATTTTCTTTAGTAACACGATCGCCAAACCTTTGGGAGCCAAAATTGCAGGGGTAGTTGACATTGCCCAAAAGATTTCCGCAGGAGACTTAACCAGCGAAATTTCCCTCGCTGACCAGGAAGATGAAGTTGGTCAATTGCAGAATGCCTTTTACACCATGAATAAAGACCTGAATGCGCTAGTCAACCGCATTCAACAATCAGGTAATCAAATCACCCGTTCTGCCGACCAAATTACGGCGTCTGGAAGAAACCTGGAAGCAACGGTTACAGAACAGGTTGCTTCAACGAATGAAGTGAGTGCAACGGCTCATGAAATTGCCGCGACATCCAGGCAATTGGTAAAAACAATGGAGCAGATTTCTGCAATGGCTGAACAGACGACAGTAGCAGCAGACAATAGCATAAATGATTTAAACCACATCGATTCT
Source organism: Microcoleus sp. S36b_A4 (assembly GCF_036700645.1). Taxonomy (NCBI): domain Bacteria; kingdom Bacillati; phylum Cyanobacteriota; class Cyanophyceae; order Oscillatoriales; family Microcoleaceae; genus Microcoleus; species Microcoleus sp. S36b_A4. The sequence goes on from NZ_JAUBPI010000090.1 coordinate 21,029, forward strand.
GTGATGCGTCAGTTGTTAGAAGCGACTCACGTTGTGTCTTCCAAACTGGAAGTTATGAACCAACGAGCAAACAATATCAGCCGAGTCGTGACAACAATAACGGTTGTGGCAGATCAAACCAACTTACTTTCGCTCAATGCAGCACTGGAAGCCGAGAGAGCCGGAGAATACGGGGCAGGCTTTGCGGTCGTAGCACGAGAGATTCGCCGATTGGCAGATCAAACCGCTGTTGCCACGCTAGAAATTGAGCAGATGATTAAGGAGATGCAATCGGCAGTTTCTATTGGGGTAATAGAGATGGGTAAGTTTACGAAGTCTGTCGCTCATAGCGTCGAAGATGTAGACAAAATTAGCGATCAAGTTACTGAAGTCATTCAGCAGATGCAGGGATTGACCCCACGCTTTGAGCAGGTGAGTCAGAGCGTCGATGAACAATCTCAGGGAGCGCAACAAATTAGCGAAGCGATGGAGTATCTCAGCCAAGCATCTCAGCAAACAGCAGGCTCGTTGCGAGAAACCAATCACGCCTTAGAAGAACTTGACGAAGCGGCCCATAGCTTAAAGACAGAGATTGCGCGATTCAAAGTGATGGCATAGAAAGTGAAAATTGAGAAATTAAACAATGGAAAATTATTTGAATACGGTACTCATACCAGACGATTCTGAATTTGACCATCCAACACTGAACGATTGCTGGAATCAGATTGGGGTGATGGGCGATCGCACCTGTGGCGAACTGAAGACGGTTATTCACTGCCGCAACTGCAAGGTTTACTCGGCGGCTGGACGCAGCTTGCTAGAGCGCAATGCTCCACCAGAATATCTCCAAGAATGGACAGACATCTTGTCAGAAGCTTCCACACAGCAAGTGGGAGTAGGAGAAGGGATGCTAGTTCGCGCCACAGATACCCTTTCTGTAATCATTTTCCGTCTCGGTAGTGAACGGTTAGCATTGCCAGTCAACATCTTGCAAGAAGTAACTCCCCCTTACATCATTCATGCCGTCCCGCACCGCACTAACTCTGTATTTTTGGGGTTGGTCAACATTCGCGGTGAAACACTTCTCTGTATTTCGCTCAGAGACTTACTCGGTCTAGAGCCTGTCGCCGAATCAGCAGATTTCTCGAATACGATTAATCCGCAACGGATGATTGTGGCTGGAAAGAATGAAAACAAGTGGGTGTTTCCAGTGGATGAGGTTCATGGAACTTACCGCTTTCATCTTAATGAGTTCAAAGATGCTCCTGTTGTCATTTCCAAAGCATCGGAAGCTTACACCAAAGGCGTCGTTACTTGGCAAGGCAAGAAGATCAACTTTTTGGACTCTGAACTATTCTTTTACACCCTAAGTCACAAGGTTTTTTGACAATGAGCGATGATTCTATGCTGGAGCTATTTAGACAAGAAGCTGAGACGCAGATTGCGATCCTGACTCAGGAACTACTGATATTGGAAGCCAACCCTCAATCTGAGGATGCGCTGGAAGCGCTTATGCGGGCAGCTCACTCGATTAAAGGTGCCGCTCGAATTGTTTCTATCGATGCTGTCACTACTCTGGCACACTGGATGGAAGATTGCTTTGTGGCAGCCCAGAGCCAGATCATCACGTTAGGTTCCGGCCAAATTGATGTGTTATTGCAAGGCGTTGATTTGCTTCAAGCGCTTAGTCAGGTAATGGAAGTCGATCTACTTGAATGGTTGGCCCAAACAACAGGAGAGTTTGAGAGCTGTTATGACGCGATCGCGGCTCTGCTACCTCCTGATTTTAGCGAGCGTCGCTCAACGTCCCTGGTTCCAGTTGATCAAAGCTCAGCGCTGAGCCAAAGCGGTCGTCAGGAAATTGCCACGGCCCAGGCGAGTGCAATCCCAACAGATAGGGTGGTGCGAGTCACGGCAGAAAATTTGAATCGGATTATGGGGTTGGCGGGTGAATCGCTGGTTGAGGCAAATTGGCTGCAACCCTTTGCCGATTCTTTCACGACTCTCAAGTCCCGTCAATTAGAGCTTGCCAGACTTCTGGAAACGGTTCATACCACATTAGCAAACACTCCCATTAATTTAGAAAGCCAGGAAGTTCTAGATACAGCTCGGCGTAAAGCACAAGAATGTCGGGAAATGCTCACGGATCGCTTGGGTGAACTGGAACTATATGCTCGTCGCACAACCAACTTAAGCGATCGCCTTTACCGGGAAGTAATTGCCTCCCATATGCGTCCATTTGTTGATGGAGTACAAAGCTTTCCTCGCATGGTTCGTGACCTAGCACGAGGATTGAATAAGCAGGTCAAGCTAGAGATTGTCGGTCAGTCAACCCCGGTCGATCGTGACATCCTCAAAAAACTGGAAGCACCCCTGACTCACATGATTCGCAATGCGATCGATCACGGAATTGAATCCCCCCAAGAGCGAGAGGCAGCAGGCAAACCGATGGAGGGAACAGTTCGTCTAGAATCATTTCATCGTGGCGGTATGCTGGCAATTACTATTTCCGATGACGGAAGAGGAATTGATATCGATCGGATGCGCCAAAAGATTATCGATCGGAATTTAGGTTCACCCAAAACTGCTGCTCAACTTAGCGAAGCTGAAATCATCGAGTTTCTGTTTCTACCTGGATTTTCTACAGCCGAACAAGTGACTGAAATTTCAGGACGTGGTGTGGGATTAGATATTGTCAAAAGTATGGTGCAAGAGGTTGGTGGAACGATTCGCGCCACATCTCAATTCCGAAAGGGTACTAATTTTCACTTTCAACTTCCCCTCACGCTCTCGGTTGTCAGGACGCTAATTGTCGAGATTTCTGGTGAACCTTATGCCTTTCCCCTGGCACGAGTGGGTCAGATTGTCAAACTCGACAAATCGGACATTTATGTTGTGGAAGGTCGCCAATATTTCACTAAAGATGGTCAAAATATCGGGTTGATTGCAGCGAGCCACGTTCTAGATTTACCGGAGGCTTTATCTTCCGATGATGCGATCTGTGTAGTTGTGATCAGCGATCAATCCAACGCTTATGGCTTGGTTATAGACAAGTTTTTAGGTGAACGGGATTTAGTGGTGCGTCCACTTGATCCGCGTTTGGGTAAAGTTCGGGATATTAGTGCCTCTGCTCTAATGGATAATGGTTTGCCTGTTTTAATTATGGATGTTTCTGATTTGGTGCAATCCATTGACCACCTCCTCAACAGTGGTCAAATGAGACCTGTTGATGTCAATAAAGCAAAAAAAGCAAAAGGCAACGCTCGCCAACACATTTTAGTTGTGGATGATTCCATTACTGTGCGCGAAATGACTCGAAAGTTGCTGCAAAATCGAGGGTACGATGTGGATGTTGCCGTAAACGGAATGGATGCTTGGACTGCCATTCGGAGCAATCATTACGACCTTATATTGAGCGACATCGATATGCCTCGCATGAATGGCATTGAACTTGTCAAACAAATCAAAGATCATCCCACATTCAATTTGCTTCCGGTCATTATCGTGTCCTACCGCGATGCCGAAGACGATCGTATTCAGGGTATGGAAGCTGGGGCAGACTATTACATCACCAAAAGCAGCTTCCATGACGACACATTAGTTAACGCGATCGTCGATCTGATTGGGCAATAGCCATTTCACCAGAGTTAGCTAAAAATGAAGGGTAAGTTAAAAATTATGATTTCCCTACGGAAAGATTTACAGTGGATACATCCACGCTCAAATAATGCCTGTACTGAGAATGAGAATTGGGATTGTCAATGATACGGCTATGGCAGTGGAAGCCCTCAAGCGAGTGCTGCTAATCGTTCCAGGTTATGAAGTGGCATGGATTGCACGGGATGGGGCAGATGCGGTTGCCCACTGCGCCAAAGACACCCCCGACTTAATTTTGATGGATCTATTCATGCCAATCATGGACGGTGTGGAAGCCACCAGCCAGATCATGAAACAGTTTCCCTGTGTTATTCTGATTGTGACCGAAAGCGTTGAAAAAAATGCGGGGAAGGTGTTTGAGGCAATGGGGCATGGTGCCCGTGATGCAGTGAACACTCCTGTCTTAGGAATCCAAGGAAGTCCAGAGTCTGCCCAACCGTTACTGACAAAAATTGCGACTCTGAGTAAGCTAATTGGCAAATCATCTCAATCCTCAACTCCAAAAACCCAAACTTCAAAATTTACTTCATTCTCCACACCTTCGAGCCTGCTCCCTCCTCTAGTGGCGATCGGCTCCTCAACAGGTGGCCCCAAAGCTCTAGCCACTATTCTCTCCCGCCTACCAGCAAACTTCGGTGCGGCTATTGCGATTATTCAACATGTCGATCTGCAGTTTTCGGCGGGGCTGGTGGATTGGCTGAATCAACAAACACCCTTGACAGTGAAAGTAGCTAAAATTGGCGATCGGCTGGAGAAAGGTATTGTCTTAGTTGCAGGTACAAATGATCACCTCAGTCTTCGTTCGGATTTCACTCTGCATTACACAAAAGAACCGATTGACTATCCCTATCGCCCATCAGTAAATGTGTTTTTTAAGAGTCTTGCCCAATACTGGAACCACAAGGCAACCGCCGTGTTACTGACTGGGATGGGACAAGACGGTGCTGAGGGAATGAGCCTTTTGCGATCGCGGGGATGGCACACAATCGCTCAGGATGAGAAAAGTTGTGTTGTATATGGAATGCCCAAAGCGGCAGTTCAGCTAAATGCAGCGGTTGAAGTTCTGCCTCCTGAAGCGATCGCCGATCGGTTAGTTCAGCGAGTCCTCTTCAAATAACTCGGTATTCTCAATGTGAACGATGATAAAGCCAAGAGAAAGAAGTAGATAAGTGATACAAATTTGTAGACGAGACAATCCACTGTCAAGTCACCACTTCCTTTTTACCAAAAACGAGCATAGGTTTTTCCTAAATAGTTTTATTAGAGCATTGATTAAATAGAATATCAAAGAACATTGGCTTACTGAAGGTCTCCTAAGCTGTTGTGCATTTAAAACGCATAGTGGTATAATATAACATAATGATATTCAGACAAAGTGAATGCCTGCTAAA